>CAVCSJ010000085.1:0-9146 GCA_963604895.1 bacterium | reverse complement strand
GACGGAGTGACCGGAGCGAGACTTCAGAGAAAAGATGGCGAGGTTTTTGATATCAAAGTCGACGGTTTCTTTCTGGCCATCGGCCACCACCCGAACTCGGAGATTTTCAAAGACTGGCTGGACACTGATTCTCAGGGATATATCATCACTGAAGGAAAGTCCGCGAAGACGAGCCGCGAGGGAGTTTTCGCCGCGGGCGATGTTCAGGATCCGAGCTATCGCCAGGCCATAAACGCCGCGGCGGCCGGATGCAGGGCGGCATTGGATGCGGAAAGATACCTCAAGGGAATATAAAAGTAAAACAGACAATGAATAAAATCTTGCGTTTCAGCGCCGTGCTCATCCTCTGCGGGAGCATCTTCTCCTGCAAATCGCAGTATGAAGCCCTTCTGAACAGCACCGACTCCGATGCGAAATACGCAGCGGCCTTCGAATTCTTCAATCAGGGAAAATACAACAAGGCTTCCCAGCTGTTCGAGTCGCTTTCCACCATCACCAGCGGAACCGAAAGAGATGACACAGTGCAGTATTACTGGGGTCTGAGCAATTACCGTTCGCGCGATTACTATACCGCGGAGACCAACTTCTCGAACTTTATGATGAATTTCCCGAGAAGCCCGTTCTGCGAGACCGCGAGATACCTCCGTCTGGACTGTCTCTACCGCTCCACGCTCCGCTACGAGCTGGACCAGGTCCCTACGCACACGGCCATCTCCTCCATCACCGAGTATATCTCCGAGTATCCTGACTCCCCTTACATCGAGGTCTGCAACAATATGCTCTCCGACCTCAACGAGAGACTGGACCGCAAAGCACTCGAAAGCGCGAAGCTCTACTACAAGATGGAAGACTACAAGGCTGCCCAGGTGGCCCTCAGAAACGTCCTGAAGGATGACTCCGACAACATCTACCGCGAGGATATCCTCTACTGCACGGCAATGGCATCCTACAAATACGCCGACCTCAGCGTCAACGAAAAGAAAAAGGAGCGCTTTATGACCTTCGTGGACGATTATCTGAATTTCGTCAGCGAATTCCCCGAGTCCAGACACCGCAGCGAACTGGACGGCCACTATAACCGCGTCCGCAAATTCCTCGGCACCGCGGCCGGCACGGGAGTTTCAGCGGAAACTGAGGAAGAAAATATTGAAAAATAATGAAACTATTCGCCGCTGTCGCGGAGTATTCTATATAGAATAGATTTTTAAGGAATAATGGAAAAAACTAAGAAAGTCCCTTCAAACACCATCACAAGGGACGTCAAGTATCTTGCAGAGCCTACGGGCAACATTTACGAGTCAGTTGTAGTCCTCTATAAGAGAGCCAACCAGATAGCTCTGGCCGAGAAGAAGGAACTCACCAAAAAGCTTGAGGACTTCAAGACCGACCACGAGAGCATGACTGAAGTTTTCGAGAACAAGGAGCAGATCGAAATCTCCAAGTACTACGAAAGACAGCCGAAACCGGACCTGGTCGCCATCTCAGAATTCGAGAACGGCGAACTCTTCTACAGAAGAGCGCAGGAGGACGAGGCGAAGGAGGAGAAGTAACATTCCCTGAACGTTATGCTGTCCCGTCTGAGCATCAGCAATTTCGTATTGATAGACTCTTTGGAAATCACTTTTCCAGAGGGTTTAATCATTATTACGGGTCAGACCGGTGCGGGAAAGTCCATCCTGCTCGGCGCGCTGTCGCTGCTCACGGGAGCCAAAGCCGACGCTTCCCAGATAAGCGAGGGCGCGGAGTCGTGCGTGGTCGAGGCGGAGTTCACACTCCCCGGGGACGATGAAAAACTGCGCGGCCTCCTTGAGGCCAATGAGGTGGAATGGAATGAGGGCGATCTGATTATCCGCCGCGTCATCCACAAGTCCGGGCGTTCCCGTTCCTTCGTGAACGACAGCCCCGTGCCGCTGAGCCTGCTTTCAGAGCTCGCATCCTCGCTCGTGGACATCCACTCGCAGCATAAGAGCCTGATACTCACAGACAGGCATTTCCAGCTGTCGGCCCTTGACCTCTATGCCAAGGATGCCGAAACCCTCGCCGGGTGCCGTGCCGCATATACACAGCTCCGCTCCCTGAACTCCGAACTCGAAGAAGCGCAGAAGCGCTTCGAGGAGCTTTCCAGAAGCCGCCAGTACAACGAAGCCCAGTTCGCGCAGCTTGATGCCGCGAAACTTCGCGACGGGGAGCTCGAGCAGCTCGAACAGGAACAGAAGGCCCTGGCCAATGCGGAAGAGATAAAGGAGAATCTCTGCGCCGCCGAAAGCGCACTCTCTCCTCAGGACGGCAGTTCGCCGGAAGGAATTCCGGGGGTCAGCGAGACATTGCGCGAAAGCGCACGGAGACTGCAGAAGATTGCCTCTTATATCCCTGCAGCACAGAGTCTTGCGGACAGACTAGACTCTTCGAGAATCGAACTGGACGATATCATAAGCGAAATTTCCGAACTCAACTCCGGCATCGACGTGTCCGCCGAGCGTCTGCAGACGGTGGAGGACAGGATGTCGCTGCTTTATGAACTGATGAAAAAGCACGGCTGCCAGAATATCGCGCAGCTCCTCGAAGTCCGTGACCGCTACTCGGAGGACCTTGTGGATTCCTCCACTCTTGAGGAAAAGATTGCCGAACTTCAGAAGGCCGCAGGAGAGGCCCAGAAACGCTATAATGCTGTAAGTCAGCAGTTGAGCGGACTCCGCAAGGCCGCAGCGAAGCCGTTTGCCGCCGCGGTGGAGCAGAGTCTTCACTTCCTCGAACTGGAAAGGGCGTGCTTCTGCGTGGAAATCTCCCAGGCTGCGCCTGCAGCCGACGGCTGTGATGCCGTCACCTTCCTCTTCTCCGCATCCGGGAAAAACCCGACAGATGTCGCGCGCTGCGCATCCGGCGGCGAACTTTCCCGTATTATGCTGTCCCTCAAGGCGATGATGGCCGGCCTCACAAAGATGCCGACTATGATTTTCGACGAGATCGACACCGGAGTCTCCGGAAGCGTGGCCGACAAGATGGGCAAGATGATCTGCGAGCTCGGAAAGAAGATGCAGGTCTTCGCCATCACCCACCTTCCACAGGTGGCAGCCAAGGGCGACGTGCATTATCTGGTCAGCAAGTCGATGGTCGAAGAGAGCGGGAATTTCCGCTCCAGCATCACCCCGCTCGACACTCAGGGGCGCGTGATGGAGCTCGCACGTATGCTCTCCGGCTCGGACATCACTCCCGAGGCAGTGGCCAATGCCAAGACGCTGCTTTCGGTGAAATAAAGCATAAGCGCCGCCACGGCGGCAAAAACGAGACGAAAAAAGGAGGGCTCCCGCGCGGAAGTCCTCCTTTCTATCTACAAGTCATTAACTTACGATACGATAAGAGCGACAATTTCGTCCTTTACGACGTCCTTGCCCTGGGCGGCAGGAACAGCCACAAGGCGTCCGTCGACAGCAGGAACAAGTTCTTCCATACCGTAATAAGTCTGAATATAACCGCAAGGGACTCCGGCCTTAACCTTGGTGCCGACTGCAGGAGCGGAGGAAGCGTCGTCAACATCAATCTGCCAGAGCAGCTTGCCCTTTACCGGAGCCTGTACCGGAACGGCTGCAGGATATTTGTCAGTATAAGCCTTGATGTCGTATGCAGGCATCTCCACTACCGGACGGGTGACGACGATAGGGGCACCGGCCTTGGCGCGGAAGTCCTCGAGTTCCTTGTTGAAACGCTCCTTGGCCACACCGCTGCGGAAGTCGCGGTACTGACGCTCGTGCATTGCAAGTTCGAAGAGTTCCTCCTGGTCAGGACCTTCGTCCCAACCCTCGTCCTTCATCATCTGACGGAACTTAGGCAGCTCGTTCGGATAGTTGTCCTGAGGGTTTCCGGTCTGGAATTCCAGGCCCTTCTCCTTCACGATCTGCTTGATTTCCGGAGCAAGTTCGCCAGGGAGCTTGCCCATCTTGCCCAGAATCATCCCCATAGTGTCCTTGTCGATGGTGGAGAAGCGAGGCTTTCCGCTGGCAAGGTTGAAGAGATTCATCAGGGCGGTATTCTTCACATACTGGCTGAACGGAGTTACTAGTGGCGGATAACCCAGACGAGGCCATACATACTCCACTTCATTGAAGAGCTTGACCATCAAGGTGTCCAGGCTGCTGACAGGCTCGCCGTGCTGACGCTCGGCAGCGTTTATGGCATCCTTGAAGCCCTTCAGGTCGGCCATCATAGAGCCCATCATACCTCCAGGGAGACCGCAGCCCACGAGGAGCGATGTCATAAGGGAGTTCGAAGGGTTGATCCAATAGCCGAGGAAGTCGTCGATGAACTTCTGGGTGAGACGGCGTACCTCCATATAGGCGTCCATATTCAGATCCTTCACGAGGAAGCCGTCGCAGCGCATCATCTCACGGATGGTGATTACGTCCGGATGAACCTTGCCCCAGGAAAGCGGCTCCACAGCTACGTCCAGATAGTCCGCACCTGCACGGGCGACCTCCAGCATAGATGCCGGGGAGAATCCCGGACCCGTATGGCCGTGATACTGGACTATGATGTGAGGGTATTTCTTCTTGATGTCGTGAGTGAGTTCCGCAAGGACATTCGGGCGGCCGACGCCCGCCATATCCTTCAGACAGATTTCGTCAGCACCGTATTCCACAAGCTTGTCCACGATGCCCATATAGTATTCCACGGTATGTACCGGAGAATAGGTGATGGAGAGGGCGGCCTGGGAAATCATTCCGGCCTTCTTGGCGTACTCCACTGAGAGCTTGAGGTTTCTGTGGTCGTTAAGTCCGCAGAAAGAGCGGGCGATGTCGGTACCCTGGGCCTTCTTGACCTTGAACATCAGTTCACGCACATCGGCAGGAACCGGGTTCATACGCAGGGCGTTCAGTCCGCGCTCGAGCATATGTGTCTGAATGCCGGCCTTGTGGAAAGGAGCCGTCCAGGCGCGCACTGCCAGGTTAGGGTTCTCGCCGAAGAGCAGGTTCACCTGCTCGAAGGCACCTCCGTTGGTCTCCACACGGTCGAAGCAGCCCATATCGATAATGGCCGGAGCAACTTCCACGAGCTGGTCGCGGCGGGGAACATACTTTCCGGAAGACTGCCACATATCCCTGTATACAAGGGAGAATTTTATCTCTTTCTTCATAAAATCTGGTGTTTGTTCGTATCTCGCAAAGATACGCAATATTCCGGAAAATAGTCCCCTCCGGGACCCACAAAATCTACAGAAGGCCGGGCTCTCTAGCCTTCCGCAACCCTGGCCTCTTCGGAAGCGCAGGCATCGGCCTGATAGACCTGCTCGTCAGCGAAACTGAAATAGCAGCTGTCGGAAACCACCACGTGGTCCAGAAGACGGATGTCGAATTGGCCGGCGGCCTTCTTTAGCCGGCCGGTCATCTCGATGTCAGCCTTGCCGGGCCGCGGGCTGCCCGAAGGATGGTTGTGCACCAGCACGAGCACGTCCGCGTGCAGTTCGAGGGCGCGGCGGACGATCATACGGTTGTCGATGACTGTCGCGGAGCCTCCGCCGCTGCTCAGCCGCTCGATGGAGAGCGGATGGTGCGCGCGGTCGAGATACATCACCCAGCACTCCTCGTGACGGAGCCCCTTGAGCCGCGGGATCATCAGGCTGTAGATGGCTTCTGGCCCCATAATCTGCTGAAATACACGGTTATTGTCCTCCGCGATGAGTCTGCGGCCGAGCTCGAATGCCGCGAGCAGAGTCACGGCCTTCGACGGGCCGATGCCCGGATTGGCTGAAAGCCGTGAGACTGATTCCCCGGCAAGAACGGTGAGTTTGCCCTCCGCCTCGCGAAGAAGAGTCTGGGAGAGTTCGAGGGCGCTTGCGCGGCTGCTGCCGCTGCGAAGAAGGATTGCAAGGAGTTCGCCGTCGCTCAGAGCTTGAGCGCCACGTTTCATCATCTTTTCCCTGGGCCTCTCGCTCAGGGCGATTTCACTGATTTTCATAATCTTATAAGTTTAGCAAATTAATATTGGCCGGCTCCGGCCACAAGAAACCGGAGACGGCGGGAATAATGTAGCCGCGAAGCTACTGTATTTCCTTGCGGAGCCGCGCCTTCGGAATGCCGAGCTGGTCGCGGTATTTGGCGATGGTGCGGCGGGCGACCTTGTAGCCGAGAGCGTTCATCTGCTCCACGAGCTGGTCGTCGGTAAGAGGCTTGTTCTTGTCTTCGCCGTTCACCGCTTCGGTGAGAGCCTTCTTCAGCTCGCGCGTCGAGACTTCCTCACCTGCCTGATTCTCAAGGCCTTCCGAAAAGAAGTACTTGAGAGGGAAGATTCCGAAATGGGTTTCGATGTATTTGCTGTTCACCACGCGTGAAATCGTGGAGATATCGAAGCCGGTAATTTCGGCTATATCCTTGAGTACCATCGGCTTGAGATGAGCCTCGTCGCCGTCGGTAAAATATTCTTTCTGATAGTCCACTATCGCCTGCATCGTGGACATAAGCGTGTTCTGGCGCTGCTTGAGCGCTTCCACGAACCACTTCGCGGAGTCAAGCTTCTGCTTCACGAAGGTCGCGGCCTCCTTCTGAGCGCGCTCGGAGGAACCCTTGGATGATGCGAGAAGATCCGCATATTTGCGGTTCACGCGGAGTTCCGGAATCGAGAAGCGCGGCATCGTGAGCTTGAGTTCGCCGTCCACATAGTCCAGAAGGAAGTCCGGCACGATCTGCTGGGCCTGGTCGCTGTAGGAATCGTCGATCTGCCCGCCCGGAGAAGGGTTCAGCCTGACGATCACGGAGACGGCTTCCTTGAGCTGCTCGCGGGTGATGCCCATACGGCTCATCATCTTGTCGAAGTGCTTGCTGGTGAACTCCTTGAAATGTTCCTGGACGATGGTGAGAGCATTGTCCACCGCCTCGCTCGGGCGCAATCTCTTCAGCTGGAGCAGCAGACATTCCTGCAGATCCCTCGCGCCGATTCCCGGCGGATCGAAGCTCTGGATTATTCCCAAAAGCTTCTCAACTTCCTCATAGTCAGTCTCTATGCCCTCGCGGAACGCTATATCGTCCACGATGGAATCGAGGTCTCTGCGAAGATATCCGTCATCGTCGATGCTGCCCACGATGAAGCGGGCGACAGCCATCTGATGCTCGTTAAGAGGGCAGAAGCCGAGCTGGTCGAGCAGGCTCTGGCTGAAGCTCTCCTTCACGGAGAAGGTGTTGTACTCGGGACGCTCGTCCTTGCCGTAATTGTTCACCTTCAGCTTATAGGAAGGAATGTAATCGTCGTCCTTTATCTCGTCGAGGGAAACATCCTTGGTCTCGCCGTCATCGTCCTTCTTTTCCACCGGAGTATCGTCGAGCACGGGATTGCTCTCGAGCTCGTCACGGATCCGCTGCTCCAGTTCCTGGATAGGGAGCTCTATGAGCTTTATCGTCTGGATCTGAAGCGGAGAAAGCTTCTGAGTCTGTTTGATTTCGAGACCTTGCTTGAGCATAGCTAACGGGCGATTTTGCGGAGCACCTTAACGGTGTCGACGATATACGAATGCTCCTTGTCCACAGGCGGATAGGAAATGGTCTCCTTGATTACGAACGCGGAAGGATAGTCTGTGCGGACTCTCTGAAGCAGCTGCATAGCCTCGGAACGCGTCCTGCAGTCACCGACGGTGACCTTGAAGAACGGAGCTGTATAGCTGCGGTAGACCGGCACGCCCGGATAGGCCTGGCGGAAATGATTCACGACCTGCTCCGAAGAGCTGCGTGCGGCCTGCTTGTTGTCGAAGAAAATACGGACGCGGTAGCCGTTCATCACCTTGCTCCGGTTTGCATTGAGATGCTTGGCGAAACCGTTGCGGACATTGTCCGGCTGCTGGACGGACGGCTCGATGAGGCTGAAGATGTCGTGCCCCGCCAGGGTGGAATCGATGCCCGCCGTCGGGATATATATGAGGGAATCCACAAGGGCATAACCCTCCGGAACCTGCGTATCCTGCTGCTGAACCTGCTGGGCCGAAGCGGCGAAAGAAGTCAGCAATATGGTGATTATCAGATAAATTCTTTTCATTTCTTTTTGGTTTCGGTTTTTGCCATAGCTTCCTTGATGTCAGCGAGGCTGTAGTCGCGTATTCTGAATTTCTTCGAGAGCCCCAGGAACTTGAGCCTGACCTTGGCGTCCACGTCGAGAGTCAGTTCCTCCGGTTTCCAGCCGGGAAATCTCAGAAGCTGAAGGAAAGTCACGCCCTGGGCCAGCTCGCCGTTCAGAGCGAGGTCGTACTCCTGCTCACATTTGCGCGAGACGGTCAATTCATCTGCGGAGAAGGTCGCTATCGGTTCGCCGTTGTGCCTGATGATTCCCTGCACGCCGGAAACGTTGAATGCACCGGAAGGGTTGTTGATGACAAGTGCGACCACCGCATCCACCGCCCGGAGGCCGTGCGGAGTAAGCGAGGAGACCTTGTAATCGTTCACGCTGAGGTTGCGATAGCTCGCGCAGGAAGTGAACGCTGATACTGAGAGTATTAGCGCAAAGATAAGGAGTATGTGATATCTTTTGACCATAGTATACGGCGCAAAGATAAGAAAAAATCCTATCTTTGCGCTGCGCTCGCCACAATGGTCGTGCCAAAGTTATTTCCAGACTGTGCCGCGGACAGCTCCGCAGGCTTGTAAATTATTTGATTATGAAGAAAGTATATATCGAGACGTACGGTTGCCAGATGAATGTTAACGACACCGAGGTGGTGTTCTCCATCCTCGGAAAGGCCGGATACGAAAAGACTGAGGAAATCTCGCAGGCGGACGTCATCTTCGCGAACACCTGTTCCATCCGTGACAATGCTGAACAGCGCATCTGGGGCCGCATCGACCAGTTCGCAATCCAGAAGCGCGAGCGCGCGGGCGTCGTGGTCGGCATCCTCGGCTGTATGGCCGAGCGCCTGAAAGACAAGCTCCTGGAGACGGGCAAGGTCGACATCGTAGCCGGTCCTGACGCGTACAGAAGCCTGCCGAAACTCCTTGACGCGGTCCTCCCGGGACATCCGCAGATCGACGTGCTGCTCTCGCGAGAGGAGACCTACGGCGACATCTCGCCGGTGCGCATCGACCGCAACGGCGTGTCCGCGTTCATCTCGATAATGCGCGGCTGCAACAACGTATGTTCCTACTGCGTAGTGCCTTACACTCGCGGAGCCGAGCGCA
>CAVCSJ010000084.1:0-9147 GCA_963604895.1 bacterium | reverse complement strand
GAGTAACCCCACTCGTTGTCGTACCAAGCGCAAACCTTTACGAAGGTCTTGTCGAGCTGGATACCGGCCTTCTCATCGAAGATGGAAGTGTGGCTGTCGTTACGGAAGTCTGTAGAAACTACACACTCGTTTGTGTAACCGAGAACACCCTTGAGTTCGCCCTCGGAAGCCTCCTTCATAGCTGCGCAGATCTCCTCGTAAGAAGCCTCTTTTGCGAGCTCGCAGGTAAGGTCAACGAAAGAAACGTCAGATGTAGGAACGCGGAGGCTCATACCGGTGAGCTTACCGTTCAGCTGAGGAAGAACCTTACCTACAGCCTTTGCAGCACCTGTGGATGAAGGGATGATGTTCTCGAGGATACCGCGACCACCTCTCCAGTCCTTCTTGGAAGGACCATCGACTGTCTTCTGGGTAGCAGTAGCAGCGTGAACAGTTGTCATAAGACCGCGAACGATACCGAACTTGTCATTGAGGACCTTGGAGATAGGAGCAAGACAGTTGGTGGTGCAGGAAGCGTTGGAGATGATGTCCTGACCTGCATAAGTCTCGTGGTTTACACCGTAAACGAACATAGGAGTGGAATCCTTGGAAGGAGCAGACATGATGACCTTCTTGGCACCGGCCTGGATGTGCTTGCGGGCTGTCTCGTCTGTAAGGAAGAAACCTGTAGACTCAACAACAACCTCAGCGCCTACCTCGTTCCACTTAAGGTTGGCAGGATCCATCTCAGCTGTGATGCGGATCTGCTTGCCGTTAACGACGAGCTTGCCGTCCTCAACCTTCACGTCACCCTTGAAAGGACCGTGAACTGAGTCATATTTGAGCATATAAGCGAGATACTCTGGATCGAGAAGGTCATTGATACCTACAACCTCGATGTCATTGGAGAAGTTCTCAACTGCTGCGCGGAATACCATACGGCCGATACGACCGAATCCGTTAATACCAAGTTTTACCATTTTGATTTTAATTATTAATTAAGTTAAACGTTTCCATTTCTTCAAGTCGCTCAAACTGTGGCAGAAAGGAGCGGTCCTCTGACAGACCTGACAGGTCTTTCTCTTATCATTCAAGCGATTATATCCCTACAAAAGCGATGCAAAAGTATTAAAAATTTTAGACAAATTCATATCTTTGCGGATGAATATCGATTTAAGATGAATATACTTGTCACCAATGACGACGGATATCGCGCTGAAGGCATTCAGACCCTCGTCAGAATAATGCGACAATTTGGCAGTGTCACTGTCGTCGCTCCGAAATACCACCAGTCAGGAATGGGAATGTCAGTCACTATGGGACTGCGCCCGATCGCCGTAAAAAGACTCGAAGACCGCGACGGGATTCCCTGGTATTACGTGGATGCCACCCCTGCCAGCTGTGTAAAATACGCGATCGACGAAGTTTATAAGGACTGCAGGCCCGATGTCGTGGTCTGCGGAATAAACCACGGATCGAACGCGGCCACCGCCGCCTGCTATTCCGGCACATTGGGCGCAGCCCAGGAAGCTGCCGTGAACAACATCCTCGGCATCGGAGTTTCGCTGAACGATATGCACCACGATGCCGATTTCAGCGCTGTGGAGAAGCTTTTTCCGCAGATTTTCGAGAAGCTGATGGCTGTAAAGGAGCACAAGTACGGGCTCTTCTACAACGTGAATTTTCCGAACATTCCTTCTGAACAGATCAAAGGCGTGCGAGTCGGCCACCAGGGTATGGGGCATTGGGAGAGGGAGTTCCAGCATTGGGACGAGGACTTCTGTAACCGGCTGGGTATCAAGGCCGAAGCCTACAGTCTCGTGAATCTCGAGGCGAAGGCGGAGGACGGCGAGGATATGTTCGTGATGGTGGGCGATTTCATCGACGACCCGCGCAACACCCCGGGCGCCGACCATCATCTGATGGCGCAGGGCTACATCAGCGTGACCGCGCATCAGCTGCTCAACTGCGACGAGGCCGAGTGCGAGAAGCTTCGCGAAGCGGGCATAGACGCTGACTTCCAATGAAATACTACATCATAGCGGGTGAGGCGTCAGGCGACCTGCACGGTTCGAACCTGATGAAGGGACTCTTCGCTGAGGACCCGGAGTGCGATGTGCGTTTCTGGGGCGGCGGCCTGATGGCGAGCGTGGGCGGAACACTCGTGCGCGACTATGCGGAGGGCGCCGTGATGGGCGTCACCGACGTGCTGAAAAAAGCCCGCAAGCTGCTCGGCAACATTGAGTTCTGCAAAAAGGACATTCTCGCCTGGCAGCCGGACGTGGTCATCCTGATCGACTACCCGGGGTTCAACCTGAAAATCGCCGAATTCGCTCATAATCAAGGTTTTAAAGTATTCTACTACATCGCTCCGAAGACCTGGGCGTCGCGCGAAGGCCGCAACCGCAAGCTCAAGATGTGGGTGGACCGGCTGTTCATCATTTTCCCGTTCGAGGTCCCGTACTTCGAATCCAAGGGGTTGAGTTTCAGCTACGTAGGGAATCCATTGGTCGACGCAGTCGACCAATACAAATACTCTCCTGTGACTTCTTCGCCGGAGGGGTACATCGCGCTGCTCGCGGGCTCGCGCAAGGGGGAGATTTCCCGGATGATGCCTGTGTGTATGCAGGTTGCGGACAGGCTTGGACGGAAGGTGATCGTGGCGGGCGCGCCGTCGCGGACGATGGAGGATTATGCAAAGTACATCGGCTCGCGAAAGAACGTAGAGGTGGTTTTCGGACGCACCTACGATGTGCTGCGCTATGCCGATGCGGCGATCATCAATTCAGGGACGGCTTCGCTGGAGGCGGCGCTGATCGGGACTCCGCAGGTGGTGTGCTGGTCGACGAGTTTCGTGACGGCTGTTGTGGCGGGGGTGTTCCTGCAGGTGCTCAAGCACGTGAAATATATTTCGCTGGGGAATCTGATTCTGGACCGCGGGGCCTGGAAGGAGCTGATTCAGTTCGATTTCACGGCGGACAAGGTCTATGATGAGGTTCAGAGGCTTCTTTCAGACGAGGCCTATCGCTCCCGGATGCTTTCTGATTATACCGAAATCCGGCAGCGCCTCGGCGGCACCGGCGCCTCCCGCGCCGTCGCCCGCGCTATGATTTCCGAACTTAAGAAATAACCCGCACGCGGTTTCGCCCAGGCCCGCAAGGTCCTGCTGGGAATAGCAGCAGCCCCTTCGTGCGGCCTCCAGTCTTTTGCAGAGTTCTCCGATGATTTCCTCATCATTGAATTTATAAGAGGGGCGCGAATGAACGTTGTTTTATGAAGTTTATCCTCAAAATGAGACGATTTTGGGGATAAAGTCATAAATTTGTATTTTCAGAAAAGTATAAGACCAACCATAACGCATTATGAAAGTCATTGTAAAAGCATTTCTTGTATTATCCGTTGTCGCTGGGGTGATCTCCGGCTGTGCTACGAAATCTGATTTCAACGAGCTGAAGGACCGCGTTGACAAACTGGAGGCCGACCAGATTCAGGATGTCGCCGGTCAGATTACATCCATCAACAATTCCCTCACGAGTTTGCAGAATGCAGACACTGAACTGAAAACTTACATCGAAACCCTTAAGGGCCAGGCCGAAAGCCTGGAGACGGCCAGTGGGAATCTCGAGAAGGCTATCGAGACACTTCAGAAGAAAGACGAGGACCTTCAGAAACAGATAGACGAGCTGAAGGCTTACGCCGAAAACGGCCTCAAGGACACAAGGGATTGGGCGGCAGCCACTTTTGCAACTCTGGAGGAGTATAACAAGACCGCAGAAATCGTGGCCGGCATCCAGACAAGAGTCGAGGCTCTCAAAAGCGAAATCGCAGAGGCCTCAAATAAGGCCCTGACAGATGCCATAGCGAAATCCGAAGAGTCGATGAGGAACTGGATAAATGAGCAGCTGACAGGCTATTATACCATCGCAGAGATGGACACGAAGCTTGAACTCCTTGAGGATGAGCTTAATGAGCAGAAGAAAGATCTGACAGACCTCATCGGCCAGAATACCGAGGAACTTGATGAACTTGCAGGCGTCGTCGATGAGAACGCAAATGCCATTTCCGATCTGAGTGACTCTCTGACCGCACAGAAGGCAGCCATCACAAAGGCTTACACCAAGGCTATCGCTACAGCCGTGGAAAATCAGGGCAAAATCAACAAGACTGTTCAGGATACGCTTGACAAACACAACTCACGTCTTATTGCCCTTGATAGCAGAGTCACTAAATGCGAGAAAGACATCACTTCCATAAAAGCTGACATTTCCGCTATAAAGAAAGATATCGAATCTTTACAAAACACTCTCAGAAACCTCGCTTCCATCTCCTACATTCCTGCGTATTCCGATCATATCGAACGCGTCGAGTACACGGGGATCGGCAGCCTCAGCATCCAGAATGCAAAAGCGAAAGACCTGAAGCTTCGCTTCGACGTTTACCCGAAGAGCTCCGCCGACAGCATCGCTAATGCCTGGATTAAATTCGTCAATAATGTAATAACCGAATCACCGCTTTCAGCCCGCGCCGTCTACACCCGGACGAGAGCCGATGCCGGCGATTTCGTCGATCTCAATATTAAGGATGTCTTGGCCAAAGAAGGGGTTCTCACAGTGGTCATTTCAGCCACTGAACTCGGCAACGAATTTGTTCTCGGGAAACTTTCCTCATCTCTGGTTCTGAGAGTCGATACAGGAGCCAATCTCATTCAGTCAGAGTACATTCCGCTCGTACCAGAGGCTGGAGAAATCTCCTTTACACAGTATATGGTTGGCAATTTCGACACCAATGGTGACGGAAATCTCGACGATGACGAAAAAGGAGCAATCAAATCCTTGGATTTTAGTAATATGACTGATCTCTCGAGTCTTGACCTTACTATCTTCCCTGATCTCGCCGAAGTCATCTGTCCTTCACTTGACTGGCTTCTGAGTATGGGTGAGAATCTCCAATACAACAATACTGTCACTTTCTATTCGCCGGCGCGAAAGAAACTCATTTCTGACAACGATGTCCTTATTGACGGACTCATCTGGCAGAAGTACAATGTCGGAGCGACCGTATCAAACATCGCAGGTGACAAGTTTACATTCGCCGATGCTCAAATCGCCTGTCCTTCGGGATACCGCCTTCCGACTATAGATGAGTATAGCTCCTTGGTGTACATGTATCATTATATGGGGAGGTATGAGGTCGAATACTATTATTTGGGCGCAAAATATGAAGGTCATATGTTCAGCGGTACTAAGCGGTGTTACAACCCTGTAAACGCTCCTGACGTTCCGGCTGTTTTCTTCCCGCTGACTGTAGAAAATCCTGCAACAGCTCATTACTGGACCTCCACAAAGAATACGGAAACATCTTCTCGCTATCTGTATTTTGAACCTTTGGGAGTTCCGAATACCAATCTGGCTATAAATAATGACGGCAGTTGTTGCGTTCGCTGCGTAAAGGAGTAATCTACTCATACTGCCGCCGCTCACTTCGGCAAGTTCTGCGACCGCAATCTGTTTACTAAAAAAGGCTGACGATGGTCAGCCTTTTTACATATTATCAAGTTTTAAGAGTCACTAAATTACCAGGCTCTGCAGCCAGAAGGCGGCGATGCCGGCGAAATAGCCCAGCAGGGCCATCCAGGAGATGTTCTTCATATACCAGCCGAAGGATATCTTCTGGAGTCCCATAACTACCACACCTGCGGCGGAACCGATGATGAGAATGCTTCCGCCCACACCTGCACAATAGGACAGCAGAGTCCAGAAGGAACCGTCCAGGCCATAAGTAAGCGCGCCTTCCATTCCGGCAGGAATCAGATCATACATACCCATACAGCTGGCCACCAGAGGCACATTGTCCACAACTGAAGAAAGGATACCGATGATACCGGTGACGATATAAGGATTTCCGTTGAAGGTAGTGTCCAGCAGGTTTCCGAAACTCTTGAGCACACCGGTCTGCGAAAGGGCCGAAACGGTGGTCAGGATACCGAGGAAGAAGAAAATCGTGCTGAGATCCAGTTTGTGGAGAAGCCTTACGATGTCAGGAAGCGCGTCCTCCGCAATCTTCTTGAAACGCTTCTGCTTGAAAATGAGCTCGGTAACCACCCAGAGAGTGCCCAGAACAAGCATAATGCCCATAAATGGAGGAAGATCCGTAAGCATACGGAAGATAGGCACGAAGATGAGACCGCCCACTCCGATGAAGAATACGATGGCTCTCTCATTCTTGGTAATCAGACTGTTACTGAGATTGTCCTCTGACTTTTCAGCCGGAAGCAGCACTTCACCCTTGAGTCTGGAACCGATCAGAAGGCCCGGAACCACAACCGACACGATGGACGGAATGATGGCCGCCTTGATGATGCCCCAGGAAGTAATATTGCCCTTCACCCAGAGCATAATGGTCGTCACATCGCCGATAGGGGAGAACGCACCGCCGCTGTTCGCAGCCAGAATCACCATAGAGGACATAAGCAGACGGTCGGTCTTACCGTCGATAAGCTTGTTCAGCACCATAATCATAACGATGGAGGTGGTGAGGTTGTCCAGGACGGCCGACAGGAAGAAAGTCAGGAAGATGAGCCTCCAGAGCAGCGTACGCTTGCTTGTGGTCTTCAGGCGGTCCTTCACGAAGTTGAAACCGCCGTTCGTGTCGACCACTTCCACGATGGCCATCGCTCCCATCAGGAAGAACAGCGTCTCGCAAGTCTCTCCGAAACTTGTGGTGAACTCAGGGGTGGCCCCGTAAGTCACATTGTACAAAGTCCAGCAGATAACACTCATCAGAAGCGCTATCGCGGCCTTGTTGATTTTGGTGTAGCTCTCGATGGCGATCAGCACATAGCCCACCAGAAATACAAGAACTATCAGTGATGTAGTCATAAAATAAGTCTCTCTATATGTTTGCCTTATAAAAGGTCGCAAAATTAAGGCTTTTACGATGAATTAGCAAGCGAAAAGTCTTCAAAAACAGAAATTTCGTAAGCAGAAGAGCTGCCCACGGAATCCCACCGGAAGACGAAATTCCCGCCCGTATCCATTGTCGTCAGCCAAATAATTATATCTTTGCAATCCCAACGAGCTTAAGAATATGGCACAAAGAGAAAATTTCGGCGGTCGCGCGGCCGTCATTATGGCATTGGCCGGATCTGCGATCGGCCTCGGAAACATCTGGCGCTTCCCCTACATCGTCGGCGAGTACGGCGGCGCAGCGTTTGTGCTCGTGTACATCGCCTGCTCGTTTTTCCTCTCGCTGCCAATACTTTACGCCGAAAGCATCATCGGGCGGCACACGCATCGCAGCACCTTCGGCGCGATGGACGCGCTCGCTCCGGGCAGCCGTTGGAAGTGGCTCGGGCTGCTGACGGTCGTCACGCCGCTGCTCATCGTCTCGTACTACAGCGTCGTCGGCGGCTGGGCGGTCGATTTCCTGCTGAAGTCTCTCGGCCGGAGTTTCACTCCGTCCAATCTTGACAGCGTCTCGTCGCTTTTCGGCACTTTCGCATCCTCGACCTGGGGGCCGCTGGCCTGCCATTTCGTCTTTCTGGCGATGACCGCCGGAATCGTTTTCTTCGGGGTGAAGAAGGGGATTGAGCGCTTCAGCAACATCTCTATGCCGATTCTGTTCGTTCTGATCGTGGCGATTGCGGTGTATTCCATCTGCCTTCCGGGCGCGATGGACGGCGTGAAATATCTGGTCAGGCCGGACTTTTCGAAGCTCAGCGCGGACGCATTTTCCGCGGCCCTCGGGCAGAGCTTCTTCTCGCTCTCCCTGGGCGTGGGAACAATGCTTACCTATTCTTCGTATATCAATGATAAAGAGAATCTTATAGCATCCGGTGCGGGCACGGCTGTGGCCGATCTGCTCTTTGCTATACTGGCCGGATTCGCCGTGATGCCGGCGGTATTTGCGGCGGGAATCGCCCCTGCGGCAGGCCCGGGCCTCATTTTCGAATCCCTTCCGTATGTCTTCGCGAAGATGGGCAGCGGGGCTCAGATCATAAGCAATATCGTCGCGGTGCTGTTCTTCCTCGCCATCATCGTGGCGGCGCTCACCTCCTCCATCTCGATGCTGGAGGTCGGCGTGGCCTATCTGGTGGAGCAGAAGGGCTTTACACGTCACAAGGCCACGATCCTGCTCTTCTTCCTGACCTTCCTGGTCGGGGCGGTCTGCTCCCTTTCCTTCGGGCCTCTGTCCGGCGTCAAGATATTCGGGGACAGGATTTTCGACTTCCTGGATATGCTCTGCTCGGACTATCTGATGACTCTCGGCGCCCTTCTCTTCGCCCTCTTCGTGGGCTGGAAACTGGACCGTCAGACAGTCTATGACGAACTGACGAACCACGGCACCTTCCGGATCAATGTCCGCCTCTTCCCCGTAGTCTATTTCCTCATCAAATATATGGCCCCCATCGCCATAATAATTATCTTCATCACGGGACTTCTCGCGTAATATTTATATTTTTGTGGAAACTGTTCCCTATGCCTGACGCCCGGATACTGACAAGGCATTGAATCGCATATGAAACCGAAAAGAGTCGTACTGACCAGCATACTGCTTCTTTCAGTATTGTCCGCATATTCTCAGAATGTGGTGGACTCACTCATCACGGTCTTTGACCACCAGAAAGACGAGCGGGCAAGACACACTGCAGAAGCCTTTTTTGACTATCTGGCCCAGGATGGTTTCACCGACGAGGCGGTCACACTGCTTCCACGCTGCAAGGCAGACAGTATCAAGGCCCTGACCTGGTACTGGGCCGGAGAATGGTACTATGACATTCAGGATTACGACAAGTCCATCCATTACGCTACCAAGTCTCTGGCTGTCGGCAAGAAGACTTTGACGAAAGAACTGCTGTGCGACTGCAACAACATTCTTTCCATCGCATATTTCCGCAAGTCAGACTATCACAAATCATTGGAGTACGCGAGTGAGACACTCGCGCTTGGACGGGAACTCAAGGACGAACTCCGGGTGGCCGGCTCTCTGAACACTCTTGCCGGAATCTGCCTCGCATCGAAGCAGCCGGGGGAGGGAGAGAAGTACATCCTCGAGGCCATCCGCATCTGTGAAAGGCAGAAGGATTCGGTGAAACTGGCTGTCCGCTGCGGAATGGCTGCTGAAATCTACCACAGTATGGGAGAGAATGAGAAGAGCCTTGAATATTCC
>CAVCSJ010000083.1:0-9149 GCA_963604895.1 bacterium | reverse complement strand
TAAGACCGCGTATGAGGTTGAGAATGTTGCGGGTAGTGTCGCTCCAGTCGATGTGGCAGAGCTCCCGGCTGAGTTTCGGAGCCGGCTTGAGAGTCTCGCTGCCCTGGATGAACGAACGCTGCACGCGGGTCTCGACATTGCCCTCGATTATGCCTTGGACGGTCTCGCAGACCAGATTTGCGCCGATTCCCATCAGGCGGTCGTGCACGTCTCCGGCAGTATCCTCAGGACTTATTCTGCACTCCTGGCGGAGAATGATGCCGCCGGTGTCGATGTCCTTGTCAATCATAAATGTAGTCACGCCCGTGACCTTCTCGCCGTTGATCACCGCCCAGTTTATAGGAGCGGCTCCGCGGTATTGAGGCAGAAGGGCAGCGTGAAGGTTGAACGTGCCCAGACGAGGCATCCTCCAGACTTCTTCAGGCAGCATTCTGAAGGCTACGACCACGAACAGGTCCGCCTTCCAGGCTTTCAGTGCCTCGAGGAATTCAGGATCCTTGAGCTTTACAGGCTGCAGCACAGGGATATTGTGCTCCACGGCGTACTTCTTCACCGCGCTTTCGTTAACCTTGAGTCCGCGGCCTGCAGGCTTGTCCGCTACGGTCACCACTCCGACGACCTTGTAGCCCTTCTGTATCAATGCGTCCAGAGGTGCGACGGCGAATTCCGGCGTACCCATATAGACGATTCTGGTCTTCTTGAATATGCTCATAAATTTACTCTTTACAGATCTCCACCAGGTCTTCAGCTGGTCCATATCCGAAAGCGAGGAGTCGTGAACTGCCTTCCAGGACAGGAAAATGCCTATAGGCAGCAGTATGGCCGTCGCGAAGAAGGCTCCCCAGGCCGCTCCCACGGCTCCGTCCTTGGCCAGTTTGGAGCCCACGATGTCCGCTATATAATAGAGGACAAAGAAGAGTACGGATACGATGGCTGAAGCTCCCAGCCCTCCCTTGCGGATCAGAGCTCCCAGAGGGGCGCCGATGAAGAAGAGGATGAGACAGGCGAGCGCGCCGGCGAATTTCTTCAGGATGTCCAGGTTCTCGCGTCTCAGATAGAACTGATACTCATAGATTTCGCGGTTTATGTTTATCAGCTCGTCAGCTGTCTGGGATGCGGCGTTCGCTGCCGAGGAATAGTCCAGCACCTGCTGATCGAGGTCATCCCATTTCAGGTATTCAGGGTTCTCGAAGTCCTGCAGGCCCTTTTCAGCCCAGGCGGTGTCCAGCTGTTCGGCATATTTCAGATGGCTGCTCAGTCCCATCATCAGGCGGTAATGCCTTTCGTGAGCCTGGTTGAACAGACCGGTTAGGGAGTCGCGGTCGTGCCTCAATTCCTTGAGGTTCATAGCCTTGACCTGATTGCCGTAACGGGCGCTGTCGGATTTTTCGAAATTGTAGTTTTCGAGTCTGATGATGAGTTCCTGCCTGTCGAAACCGATTCTCTGGAGTTCCAGAGTGGTGTCGCGGTAGTTCTTTTCGTTGCTTTCCTGATAGTTGGCTCCGTGATAGAGGGTGAAGGTCAGGTAGTCCTTGGCCTTCGACATCTTCATCAGGGCGGAGTCCGCGAGGGTCAGGGTGGTGTTGCCCTTGTTGCCGGTGTGGTCATAGACCATCACCTTGTGGAGCATTCCGGTCTTGTGGTCCTGGGATTCCACGCGCAGGATATATCCTTCGATTCCGTCATAGAAGGTGCCGGAAGGGATGTTGATTTCGCCCTTGGTCTTGCCGATGTCGTCACGCAGGGTGTAGATCTTGTCGTAGGAATAAGGGACGAGGTTGTTCGAGGCGTAGAAGGCTCCCACGCTTATGATGGCGGAGGCGATGAAGAGTGGCGTCAGGGTTCTGGTGAGAGGAATTCCGGCGGCCTTGATGGCGATGAGTTCGTTGTTCTCCGCCATCTGCCCGACTGTCATCATCGAGGCGAGCAGCGTCGCGAGAGGCAGGGAGTAAGGGAGCATCGTGCAGCTTCCCCATAGGAGAAATTCAGCTATGATGCCCAGACTCAGGCCTTTACCGACGAGTTCGTCGATATATACCCAGAGGAACTGCATCATAAAGATGAATACGACTACGAGCAGGATCGCTACGAACGGTCCCACAAAAGACTTCAAAATGAATCTGTCCAGTCGCTTCATCTGGGGGGGGTGTTACGATTGGACGGCCCTCGGCCGTCCAATCAAAAAATTTACTTGCCGGTGGCGATGCCGACGAGCGCCGCGACTGCGTCACGAAGGCCCTCGACGTTGCGTCCGCCTGCTGTGGCGAGACCTGGCTGTCCGCCGCCGCCGCCCTGGATGAGCTTCGCGGCCTCGCGGATGTCCTTGCCTGCGTTCTTGCCCGCGGCGACGAGATCATCGGAGTACATCAGCATCAGCTGAGGCTTGCCGTCGCTCTCGTATCCGCCCACAAGCGCTGCGTTTTTCAGCTCCTTCTGAAGCAGTAACGCGGCGTTGCGAAGCATCGTAGGATCCACAGCGTGGTCAGTAGGAGGGTTTACGGTGATAAGACGTATTCCGTTCACTTCCTGAGCCTTGTCTGTCAATACCTTTGCGAGCTGCGCGGCTTTCTGGCGGGCGAACTCCTCGGCTGTCTTCTTCAGTTCGGCATTGTCGTCGAGCACCTTGCGGATGGCGGCGGCGATGTCAGGCATATTGTTCAGCAATCCGCGTGCCGTTTTCAGCAGGCTTTCCTCAGCCTTCACGCGGTTCTCGGCGGCCACGCCCGTGACGGCCTCGATACGGCGGATTCCGGCTGCGATGGCGGCCTCGGACACGATCTTGAAGAGACCGATCTGGCCTGTGGCTTCCACGTGGCAGCCGCCGCAGAGCTCGATGGATTTGCCGAACTTGATGACGCGTACGCGGTCACCGTATTTCTCTCCGAAGAGGGCGATGGCGCCCATCTCCTTCGCTTCGTCCATAGTCGCGCCGCGCTTCTCCTCCTTAGGGAAGTTGCTGCGGATCAGCTCATTGACTCTGTCCTCCACGGCTGTCATCTGCTCGTCTGTCATCTTGGCGAAGTGCGAGAAGTCGAAACGCAGGTAGTCAGGACCCACGAACGAGCCCTTCTGCTCCACGTGTGTTCCGAGGATTTCGCGCAGGGCCTGGTCCAGAAGATGGGTGGCGGAGTGGTTGTTCGTCACGCGCAGGCGGCGTTCCTCGTCGATCTGCAGAGTGAACGGCTCCGTGCAGTTCGCAGGGATGCGCTCGGCGATATGGATTATAAGGTTGTTTTCTTCTACTGTGTTGAGTATCTGAATCTTCTCTCCGTCGGCGGATACGATGTAACCGGTATCGCCGACCTCGCCGCCCTTCTCCGCATAGAACGGAGTGCGGTCGAAGACGAGTTCGTACAGAGTCTGGTTCTTCTGCTTTACGGTTCTCTGGCGGAGCAGCGTGACATCCTCGAGATGACGGAAGTCATAGCCGCAGAACTCTACCTGGCCGTGGGCGTACTCCACCCAGTCGCCGAACTCGTTCGCGGTGGCGTTGCGGGCGCGCTCCTTCTGTTTCTGAAGCTCCACGTTGAAGCCGTCCAGGTCCACTTCGTAGCCCTTCTCGCCCGCGATGAGCTGGGTGAGGTCGATAGGGAAGCCGTAGGTGTCATAAAGCTTGAAGGCATCCTCGCCGGCGATGCGCCTGGTGTCGGCGGATTTGTCCATATAATCATTTATAAGGGAGATTCCGCGGTCCAGAGTCTTCAGGAACGCGAGTTCCTCCTCACGGATGATGCTCTCTATAAGCTTCTGCTGTGCAGGGAGTTCAGGATAGGCCTCGCCCATATCGTCGATGAGCTGCTGCACGAGGCGGCAGAGGAACGGCTCCTTGAACCCGAGGAAGGTGTAGCCGTAGCGGACCGCGCGGCGAAGGATTCGACGGATTACGTAGCCTGCTTTGGCATTGGACGGCAACTGGCCGTCCGCAATGGAGAAACTGATGGTGCGCACGTGGTCGGCGACTACTCTCATCGCCACGTCCGTCTCGGAGCTCTCGCCGTATCTGTGGCCGGAAAGCTCTGAAATCTTGTTCAGCAGTCCGGTGAACACGTCGCTGTCATAGTTCGAATTCTTGCCCTGGAGCACTGCGCAGAGTCTCTCGAAGCCCATTCCGGTGTCGATGTTCTTCGCAGGAAGCGGCTCGAGATGGCCGTCTGCCATTCTCTGGTACTGCATAAACACGAGGTTCCAGATCTCGATGACGTGCGGGTCGCTCTGGTTCACGAGCTCGCGTCCCGGGATGCCGCTGGCGGCCTTTTCCTCGGCGGTGCGGATGTCGATGTGGATTTCGCTGCACGGACCGCAGGGACCCGTGTCGCCCATCTCCCAGAAATTGTCGTGCTTGTTGCCCAGAATGATGTGGTCCTCAGGCAGATGTTTGAGCCATACCTGCTTGGCTTCCTCGTCCATCGTGGTGCCGTCCTCGGCGCTGCCCTCGAATACGGTGGCGTACAGAAGCGACTTGTCTATGCCGTATACTTCAGTGAGAAGCTCCCAGGCCCAGTCGATGGCCTCCTGCTTGAAATAGTCTCCGAAACTCCAGTTTCCGAGCATTTCGAACATCGTATGATGATAGGTGTCGTGGCCGACTTCCTCGAGGTCGTTGTGCTTGCCGCTGACACGCAGACACTTCTGCGAGTCCGTGGCCCTGCGGAACTTGGGTGCCGTGTTGCCGAGGAAAATGTCCTTGAACTGGTTCATTCCGGCGTTCGTGAACATAAGTGTCGGATCGCCTTTTATCACCATCGGAGCGGAAGGGACGACCGTGTGTCCCTTGGAAGCGAAGAAGTCCAGGAACTTCTTTCTAATTTCTTTCGAAGTCATATCTGTCATATATTCTGATACAAACCGCGAATTTAGCATAATTTTCGCAAATAAACCTTACATTTGCACGATATGTCGGATTTTAAAAAATATAGCCTGAATCCTGAAACTCTTCTGTATGAGCCGCTTAAGGTATCTCTGAAGACTCGTTTCCTGAAGACTCTGCTCGTGTTTGCAATGAGCGTGGGTCTGGCAGTGCTGTATTTCTGGGTTTACAACGCCGTTCTCGGCTACGATCTCCCGAAGACCGCCATCCTGAAAAGCCGCAACGCGCGCTGGGCCTCCCGCATCGAAGTGATGAACCGAAACCTCGACATCTACGATGAGGCTCTGAGCGGTCTGCAGATGCGAAACGACGACATCTACCGCTCCATTTTCGGTATGGACGAGATTCCCGAAGCCGTGCGTCACGCGGGTCTGGGCGGCGAGAACCGCTATGCCTATCTCGATGACATCGGAGCGAACAGCCTTCTGAAAACCACCGCGTTACGTCTCGACCGAATGACCAAGGAACTCTATGTCGAGAGCAAGTCCTTCGACGAAGTGGCGACGCTCTCGAAGCGCGCGGGCGATATGGCCTCGTGCATCCCCGCGATTCCTCCGATCGAGCCGAAGCCCGGCGAATACCGTCTGACGAGTTCCTTCGGCTACCGCTCCGACCCTATCCACGGCCACACGGCCTTCCACGCCGGCCAGGATTTCGCGATGAAGCCGGGCCATCCCGTCTATGCCACGGGCGACGGCAAGGTCGAGCAGGTGCAGTTCAATTTCTTCGGCTACGGCAACGTTCTCACCATCGACCACGGCTTCGGCTACAAGACACGCTACGCGCATATGAAAAGCATCAATGTGGCTGAGGGTATGGAGATCAAGCGCGGCGACTGCATAGGCGAAAGCGGCAATTCCGGCAAATCCACCGGCCCGCACCTCCACTACGAGGTGATCTATCGCGGCTCGCCGGTGAATCCTATGAATTATATGGATCTGGACATTCCGCTCGAGGAGTACGCCTCGATGGTGGATATGCGCGGCTCCAAGGCTCAGGCGATGACGCGCGAGCCGTTCAGACTCAAGAGGAGGTAGGCTATGGGAAGACTTGCATACGAATTCGACAAGGTCAATTTCCATATCAGGAAGGTCAGCCTGTCCGTCTCCGAGTGGATATGGAGGATATTCAAGTACTTCATCGTCAGCGCGACGCTCGCTCTGATCTACTATCTCGTGTTCTCGCTCTTCATCAGTACCGACACCGAGCGCAAGCTCTTGAAAGAGAATAAGATGTACGCGCGCATCTACCCCGAGATGCAGCGCAAGGAGCAGCTTATAGAGGACGTGGTCGACGGCCTCGCCCTGAAGGACGGGGTAATCTACAACGAAATCTTCAACGCCGCCCCGCCTTCGCTCCAGCCGCTCGCATCGACCGACTATCTCGAGGCCGTGGATTCCATACCTGACAGAGAGATAGTAAGTTACACTGAAGGAAAGGTTGATGGTCTTGCATCCCGCGCGGCCTCCACTGAGGCCAATTTCCGCAGACTCTTCGGTCTGCTGTCGTCGTCCGGCGCTGCAGTTCCGCCGCTGTCCCTCCCGTTGAAGGAAATCTCCTTCGCACAGGTGGGAGCCTCCTGCGGCGAGAAACTCAATCCTTTCTACAAAGTTCCGGTCCAGCACAACGGCATCGACCTCATCGCAAATCAGGGAAGTGACGTGCTCGCCGCCGCAGACGGCACCGTGACTGACGTCATACACTCCCGCAAGGGAATGGGCAATGTCGTGGAAATCACCCACGAGGGCGGCTACGTGACGCGTTACGCCCATCTCTCCGACATCCTGGTCCGCAAGGGCGCGAGCGTCAGGCGCGGAGCCAAGATCGCCGACGTCGGAATTTCCGGCAACTCCTTCGCCCCGCACCTGCACTACGAAGTGCTCCGTGACGGCGTGACGCTCGACCCGGTGAATTTCTTCTTCGCCTCCGTCACGCCGGAGGAATACGCGAATTTTATGTATATGGCGTCCGCCACCGGGCAGTCTATGGACTGATTTTTGCGGCCTTGCGGCCAATATTGACCGGCCGCGCGGCCGGTCGGACATTTTCAGAAAAACGCATGCGAATATGAAACAGCCGCTGAAATACTACAGCATCGGGCAGGTCGCCGAAATGCTGAACGAGAACACCTCCCTCATCCGCTACTGGTCGAACAAGTTCACCCGCCAGTTCAAGCTGCCGCGCAGCCCCAAGGGCAACCGGCGCTATACCGACGAGGACATAGAGATGCTCAAGCGCATCCAGCACCTGGTGAACGTCGAAGGTCTCACGCTCCCTGGTGTCGAAAAACTTCTCAACGAGGAAAGTCCGAAAAAGAAAAAGGTCGAAAAGGACGTGCAGGTGCTCGAGAGCCTGCGCGAGATCCGCGGGCAGCTTGCCGAAGTCAAGAAGATTTTGTAGAATATCGAAAATATCGCTAACTTTGCATACTTATATGCTATAACGGCGGGGGAGAGCTGCTTCCCTGCCTCGTTTGGACTTGTTTGGAAATAAATACTACTAGTAGAAGATATGGCAAAGAAAATCAAGAAAGTTGAGACCCCTATCGATCATAGGGAGACCTTCGTGTCCCTGCAGAAGACATTCGCGGACTCGGAACTGAGCGTTGAGGAAAAGCTCAAGACCCTCTACGAACTGCAGAAGGCAGACACGGAAATTGACAAGATTCTCCAGCTTCGCGGAGAACTCCCGGGCGAGGTGGCGGTTCTCGAGCAGGAGATCGCCGAACTGAAGGCTAAGGTGGCTCTCGACACCGAAATGATCGACAAGTATAACAAGAACATCGCTGCCAGCAAGCAGAGCATCGTGGAGCTCGACGAGGAGATCGAGAAGTACCGCGCACAGCTCGACAATATCGCAAACAGCCGCGAGTTCGACTCCATCAGCAAGGAAATCGAGAACCAGGGCTATCTGAGACAGATTTCCGAGAAGAACATCAACGACACCAAGACCGCCATCGCCGACAAGAAATTCCACCTCGAGGACCTCAAGGACAAGATTTCCCTCCGTACTGAGGACCTGAAGGCCAAGAAGCAGGAGCTGGCAGGCATCGTTGAGGCCACTTCCGAGCAGGAGGGCAAGCTCAGGGCAAAGCGCGACGAATGTGCCGCTAAGATTGACGCACGTACGATGAGCGCCTACGACCGCATCCGCGGCAGCGTTCACAACCACCTTGCCGTGGTTTCCGTTTACAACGGAGACTCTTGCGGAGGCTGTTTCAACACCATCACCGCCCAGCGCCTCATAGAGATCGCTTCGAACAAGAAGCTCATCATCTGCGAGCACTGCGGCCGCATCATCGTAAATCCGGCAGATTTCGAATAAGGAACGGATATGCCTGAGACCCCTAAACGCTCTTACAGAAAAAAGGAGAAGGCAGCGAATCTGGAAACATTAGGGCTTGAGATGGGTAACAAACCGCCTCAGGCTCTTGATGTTGAAGAGGCTGTCCTCGGTGCGATGCTTCTTGAGCCCGCCTGCGTGGACGCGGCTATGGAGGATCTCACCGAGTCGTGCTTCTATGACAAGAAGCACGCGCTCATCTTCAAGTCGATCCAGACGCTGGTCCGTGACCACATCTCCATCGACATCGTCACCGTGAGCTCACGTCTGAAGGAGATGAAGCTTTCCGAGCACCTCCCGATGCCGTCTGACAGCGCCGAGAGAGAGAGGATGGAGGGGATGACGGCATTTGACGAAGTGGGCGGGGCCTCGGTGCTCGTGGGACTTTCCGAGAAGGTGGGTTCCGCAGCCCATATCGAATATTACATCAAGATTCTGAAGCAGAAGACCATCCAGAGGGATCTGATCTCCGCTTCATACAAGATTCTTCACGACGCCTTCGACGATTCCATACAGGTGGACGACCTCATCGACGGGGCCCAGACCGGAATCTACGCGGCCATTCAGAACACCGTGAAGAAGGATGTCCAGGACATCGGTTCCGTCATCAATTCCGCGATGAGCGAAATCGAGAAGCTCCAGAATACCACCGGTCTGAGCGGAGTCCCTTCGGGGTTCCCGTCCATCGACAGGGTTACCCAGGGCTGGCAGGCTTCCGACCTCATCATCCTGGCCGCCCGTCCTTCCGTGGGTAAGACGGCCTTTGCGCTGAACCTCGCGAGAAATGCTGCGGTGGACCACCATATGCCTGTGGCCTTCTTCTCTCTGGAAATGTCCGCCATACAGCTTGCCAAGCGTCTTATGACGACCGAGACAGGCCTGAGTATGGACAAGATAAAGGGCGGAGTGAAACTGGCCGAGCACGAGTGGACACAGCTGG
>CAVCSJ010000082.1:0-9278 GCA_963604895.1 bacterium | reverse complement strand
TAGACGTTCTCGATGTGCTGCAGACGGTCGAGGAACCACTTGTCGATGTGCGTGAGCGAGTGGATGCGGTCGACGCTGTAGCCGCTTTCGAAGGCCGCCGCGATGGCGAAGATTCGCGTGTCAGTCGGGTGAGTCAGCGCCCAGTCGAGGTCTTCGGACTTGTACGGCTTGTTGCAGACGAAGCCGTTCGCGCCCTGCCCGATCATTCGCAGACCTTTCTGCAGAGCCTCCTCGAAGTTGCGGCCGATCGCCATCACCTCGCCGACGCTCTTCATGCTCGAGCCGATTTCGCGCGACACGCCCTTGAATTTCGCGAGGTCCCAGCGCGGAATCTTGCATACAACGTAGTCCAGGGCCGGTTCGAAGAATGCCGGAGTGGTCTTCGTGACGCTGTTTTTCAGCTCGTGCAGGCCGTAGCCGAGTCCGAGCTTCGCCGCGATGAACGCCAGCGGATAGCCGGTCGCCTTCGAAGCGAGAGCCGAGGAGCGCGACAGGCGCGCGTTCACTTCGATTACCCTATAGTCCTCACCGTCAGGGGAGAAGGCGTATTGGACGTTGCACTCGCCGACGATTCCGAGGTGCCGAACGATCTTTATCGCGAGGCGGCGCAGGTAGTGGTACTCCTCGTTCGAGAGCGTCTGCGACGGCGCCACGACGATGCTTTCGCCCGTGTGAATGCCGAGCGGGTCGAAATTCTCCATATTGCAGACCGTGATGCAGTTGTCATAGCGGTCGCGAACTACTTCATACTCAATCTCTTTCCAACCTCTCAGCGACTTTTCGATGAGCAGCTGCGGCGAGAACGCCAATGCCTTGGACGCCACGGCGTCCAATTCCTCTTCGTTGTCGCAGAAGCCGCTTCCCAGTCCTCCGAGCGCGTACGCGGCGCGGATGATGACAGGGTAGCCTATTTCGGAGGCCGCCCGCCGCGCCTCTTCGAGGGACTCGACTGCGTGCGAGCGTATGGTCTTGACATCTATTTCGTCAAGCCTCTTTACGAAAAGTTCGCGGTCCTCCGTGTCCATAATCGTCTGGACCGGAGTGCCAAGTACTTGAACGCCATACTTTTCCAGAATTCCGCTGCGGTAGAGCTCCACTCCGCAGTTCAGCGCTGTCTGGCCTCCGAACGAGAGCAGAATGCCCTGAGGATGCTCTTTCTGAATGACTTTCTCCACGAAATATGGCGTCACAGGAAGGAAATATACCTTGTCCGCCACACCCTCGGATGTCTGCACCGTCGCGATGTTCGGATTCAGGAGGACAGTCTTCACACCCTCCTCGCGGAGAGCTTTAAGTGCCTGAGAACCACTGTAATCGAACTCTCCGGCCTCGCCGATTTTAAGCGCGCCCGAACCGAGCACAAGTACTTTTTCTATCATAATTTCGAGATGAATTCGTCAAACAAAAATTCCGTGTCCACCGGACCGCTGGAAGCCTCCGGGTGGAACTGTGCCGAGAAGAACGGCTTGCTGCGGTGGCGGATGCCCTCGTTCGTGCCGTCGTTGAGATTCACGAAAAGCGGCTCCCAATCCTCGCGCAGACTGCTCACATCGACTGCAAAGCCGTGATTCTGAGAGCTTATGAAGCAGCGGTCGCTTCCCAGAAGGCGCACCGGCTGGTTGTGGCTGCGGTGTCCGTACTTCAGTTTATAAGTGGCCGCTCCTGCGGCCAATGCCATAAGCTGGTTGCCCATACAGATTCCGAAGATCGGCTTGTCGCCGTCATACGCTGCGCGTATATGTTCCACAGCCTCAGTGCATTGTGCAGGGTTGCCAGGACCGTTCGAAATCATCAGGCCATCGTACTCCAGCTTGCTGAAGTCGTAGTTCCACGGAACTCTTATGACCTGCACGCCGCGCGCGAGCAGGCAGCGCAGGATTCTGTGCTTCACGCCGCAGTCCACGAGCACGACTTTCTTTCCGGTCGAGCCGTAATGTATAACTTCCTTGCAGCTTGCCTTCGCCACAAGATTTTCATTATCAGAATTATAGAATTCCACGTCGGCCTCGTCGCACCCCTCCGGAACAATCTTTCCGGACATCACGCCCTCCTCGCGGATAATCTTCGTCAGTTCACGGGTATCCACTCCGTAGATTCCCGGGACGCCCTCGGCGTCCAGCCAGTCGCTAAGGCTGCGCACGGCGTCCCAGTGACTGTAAGTCTCACTGTACTGAGAGATTACAAGGCCTCTGACGTGTATTTTTTCGGACTCGAAACTGCTGCACAGTCCGTTGGCGTCGCGGGCCTCTTCAGGTACGCCGTAATTGCCTATCAGAGGATAGGTTACGCAGAGAATCTGCCCCTCGTAAGAAGGGTCCGTAAGGCTCTCGGGATATCCCACCATAGCCGTGGAGAAGACGACCTCGCCGCTGCGGGCGGAGGCGCTGCCGAAGCTCCAGCCTTGCATTACTGTTCCGTTGCTCAGTACGAGCTTTGCGCGTTTGCGGGGAGCTCCGCATTCAGAGGAATGCGGGTACGCGTTAAGATTGGACGGCTGTGCCGGCCCGTGTAAATTATTCATATCTACCATTTTGAAGCCTCCTCCATTAGAGCGGCGACGCGCTCGTTGCACAAGTTTCCGACGCTGCCGATGTGCGTGTGATGCAGGTCCGAAGCTTTCAGACCCTTCGCATCGTAGTGCCAGCGGCCCTCGTTCACCTCGATTCCGACCTGCTTGTACGCCTCGCGGAACGGGGTGCCCGCGAGCGTGCGGCGGTTCACATCCTCGACCGTGAACATCGTCGAATAGAGCGGATTGTCGAGAATTTTCGTGTTCACTTCGATATGCTGAAGCATATAGTCCGCCATTTTCAGACAGTCGTGCATACGCTCCAGATTCGGGAAGAGAACTTCCTTGAGAAGCTGGAAGTCACGATGATAGCCGTGAGGCATATTGCCGCAGAGCATCGCCGTTTCGCTCTCGCACGACATTATCTGGTTGCACTTGCCGCGCATAACCTCCCAAACGTCAGGATTTTTCTTGTGCGGCATTATGCTGGAGCCGGTCGTGAGGTTGTCCGGGAAATGGATGAATCCGAGGTTCGGGCACATATACATACAGCAGTCGGCTGCGAACTTGTTCAGTGTCAGCGCGATGCTGCCGATTGCGGAAGCAACGCACTTCTCGGTCTTGCCCCGGCCCATCTGCGCGGCGACGCTGTTGATGACGGGGGAGTCGAAGCCGAGCGTCTTTGTGGTCTGGTCGCGGTCGAGCGGGAACGAGCCGCCGTAGCCTGCGCCCGAGCCGAGCGGGTTGCGGTTCACCACCCTATATGCGGCGTGCAGCATCTGCATATCGTCCACAAGTGCCTCAGCATAAGCGCCGAACCACATTCCGAAGGACGAAGGCATCGCGATCTGCGCGTGCGTGTATCCCGGCAGGAGTACCTCCTTGTGCTTCTCGCTCAGGGCCTGAAGAGTGCGGAACAGGGTGAGCATCTCTTCGCGGATCTGACGTACCTCGCCCCGCAGGAAAAGTTTCAGGTCCACGAGCACCTGGTCGTTGCGCGAACGGCCGGAGTGAATCTTCTTGCCCATATCGCCGAGTTCGCGCGTGAGCATCAGTTCGACCTGCGAGTGGATGTCCTCCACATCGTCCTCGAGACGGAACTTGCCTTCTTTCACGGTCTTGGCTATTCGCTCGAGCGCCGCGTCGAGGGCTTCGTACTCATCTTTTGCGAGCAGCCCCACACTGCACAGCATCTTGATGTGCGCGCGTGACCCTTCGACGTCACTCGCGGCGAGTTTGAGGTCCAGCACGCGGTCTTCGCCCACGGTGAACTGGTCCACAATCGCCTCAGCTTCAGTTCCTTTGTTCCACAGAGTTGCCATAATGTCTATTGTTTCGTTACATTTTCCCTGCAAGTGTCCTGCACGCCGCCATCGGCGCCAACTATCCCGCAGAAAGCATTTATATACTTGATATACACTTCGATAGCCTCTTCCAATTCGCTCACTTTCAGGTATTCGTCCGCCTTGTGCGAACGCTTTGAGTCGCCGGGACCCATCTTTATAGCATCGCAGCCGATGCGCATCCAGTCGGAGGTGGTAGGGGAGGAGAAAGTTTCGCGTCCCGTCGCCTTCGCGGCTTCCATCAGCAGCGAGCCCGGGCGCGTCGCGGAAGAACGATTCGTGAGGTTGCGCGCGTGCAACTCGCTGCTGCACAGTACCTGAAGCTCTTCCAGAATCTCTTCGCAGCTGTACATTTCTGTCGGGCGGATGTCCACCACGAAAGTGCATAGGTCCGGAATGACGTTGTGCGCGGTGCCCGAGTGAATCTGCGTCACGTTCAGCCGCACCTCGCCCATTGTCGGCGATATGCGGGTGAATTTATGCCTGCGCAGCTTTTCGATGTCTTCGAGAGCGACGTAGAGCGCGTTCAATCCTTCTCCCGTGGCCGCGTGCGCGCTCACTCCGTGAGCTTCAGCGTCCAATACCAGCAGTCCTCTTTCGCTTGCCGCCGCCCTCATCCCGGTCGGTTCTCCGACTATAACCCATTGTGGCATAGGGAGTTCCTTGCCTTCTCCCAGCGGACCTTCCTCAGAATATATCCACCTCGCTCCGTCAGGGCCGGAACGCTCTTCTTCGCGGGTGAGGACAAGCATCAGGTTCACCGGAAGCTTCATATCATAAAAATGGCGGAATGCCGCGATCATCGAAACCACGCTTCCGCCGTCATCATTAGCTCCAAGTCCCCAGATTATACTGTCATCATTACCGGGGTCAAATGGATCTCTCGTATATCCAACCGCCGCCGGAACCGTATCCAGATGAGCATCGAGTGCCAATGTCGGTTTCGACGGGTCGAACTGTCTGTTTATGGAAATAATATTGCCTCTCTGAAGCCGGTATTCCATCCCGAAGCGCTCCAGAGCCCCGCAAACCACCTTCGCCACAGCCTCTTCCTCGAAAGAGAGCGACGGAGTCTGCACCATCGTTCCAAGCAGTTCTATATATTCTTTCATTTGTGGTAAAAGGCACTTGTCAGATGTTACACAGCGCCCTTGTATCCGAGTTGCAAATGTAACAATTATTTCAGACTATTGCCAAATTTTAATTTCTTTTTCTATCCGCTGTCTTCATCAGAGACTTCCGCGCTACAGCGAAATCTCCGTTCCGGCTTCCGGCTTGCAGAGCGCTTCGGCGTTCTTGATCCGCACGCGGGTGCTTCCCTGCCTGAGCGCCGAGAAAGCGTTGTCCAGCTTCGGAATCATTCCGTCCACTATCTTCCCTTCAGCCTTGAGTTTTGCGTAACTGTCGGGATTTATGTGCTTTATGACGCTTTCAGGGTCGTCCTTGTCCAGCAGCACCCCATCCTTTTCGAAACAGTAGACCAGTTCGGCCCCGAGGGCACTGGCGACGCTCGATGCGATGGTGTCTGCATTGGTATTCAGGAGATTACCCTGTCCGTCGTGGGAAATTGCGCATATTACCGGGGTGATTCCTTCATTCAGAAGAGTCTTCAGGAATGACACGTTGACAGACTCTTTCGTCACGTCTCCAACCAGACCGTAATCCACTGTGGTACAGCCGTCTGAAAGCAGTTTCGGGGCGCGGCGCGATGCCTTTATCACCGAGGCGTCGCAGCCCGCGAGGCCCATCGCGTTGCAGCCGCAGCTCTGGAGCGAAGCCGCGATATGCTTGCTGGCCCAGCCGGCATAGACCATAGTCACGACCTTAATCGTCTCGGCGTCAGTCACTCTGCGGCCTTCCACCATCTTCACCGGCACGCCCAGCTGCTCCTGCATCCTGCTTGCCATCACTCCGCCGCCGTGCACCAGCACTTTCGGTCCATCAAGAGCCGCGAAGTCTCTGCAGAACTTCTGCAGGGATGCTTCGTTGTCTATGACGTTTCCGCCTATCTTGATTACTTTCAGCATATTATCTTTATTTGTTCCGCGGTGTCTTACAGGCTCAAAAGCATCCTTCTGATAACCGTCTGGGCTGAAACCACGCGGTTCGCCGCCTCGGGGATCACCAGGGAATTCGCGCTTTCGATCACGTCGTCGCTCACGATCATATTTCTTCTGACAGGCAGACAATGCATAAAGAATGCGTCGTTTGTGAGTGCCATCTTCTCGCTCGTGACTGTCCAGGACATATCCTTGCTGAGAACCTTGCCGTAATTCTCGCCTTCGTAGGCCGACCAGTTCTTCGCGTACACGAAGTCCGCTCCTCTGAGAGCTTCGTCCTGGTCGTGTGTAACTATCGCTCCCTCAGTAAATTCCGGGGCGAGGTCGTAGCCCTCGGGATTTGCTATCACGAAATCGTACCCTCCGTAGATCATACCCTCCGCGAATGAATTCGGAACCGCCTGCGGCAGTGCCTTCGGATGCGGAGCCCAGGTCATTACGACCTTCGGGCGCGCAGTCTTCTTGTGCTCCTCGATGGTGATGATGTCCGCAAAAGTCTGCAGCGGGTGGCGCGTAGCGGCCTCCATACTGAAGACAGGCTTGCCGGAATATTTGATGAACTGGTTCAATATCACTTCGTTATAGTCGCTCTCGCGGTCGCTGAGTCCTGCGAATGAGCGTACTCCGATCATATCGCAGTAGCTGCCCATTACCGGAATCGCTTCGAGCAGATGCTCGCTCTTGTCGCCGTCCATCACGACTCCGCGCTCCGTCTCAAGCTTCCACGCGCCCTGGTTCACGTCCAATACAATGACGTTCATTCCCAGGTTCAGCGCCGCTTTCTGCGTGCTCAGGCGCGTGCGCAGACTGTTGTTGAAAAAGACCAGAAGGGCGGTCCTGTTCTTGCCCAGTTCGCTGTCGGCGAACGGAGTTTTCTTTACGCGAGCGGCCTCTCGCAGCGCCTGCTGCAGATCGCCCAGCTGTTTTATGCTTGTAAATGTGTTCATACTTTTTAACGTTACCCCATCCCTAAATCCCTTCCCTCGGGGAAGGGACTTACTGTCGTCACTTCGTTCCTTTAATTTATTTATTTTGCGGCCTGCGGCCAATTATAACCTATACTCCTTCAGCGGTCAGTTCCTTCCAGGCGGCCACAAATTTGTCGGCAGTTTCTTCGCTGACCGTAAGGGACGGCAGAAGACGGATCACACTGGCCCCGGCTGCACCGGTAAAGAAATGCTTCTCGAATAGAAGCCTGTCCCTGAGGGATTTATGTGCGGTGGTTGAGCTTGTCGAAACCACAGTGGAAGTGCCGTCATATCCCGGCATCAGCTCGAGCCCTATCATAAGCCCGCGGCCGCGGTATTCCTTGATGGCGCAGTCACCCTCGAAAGCCTTTCTGAAATGCTCGCCGACCTTCGCGGCGTTCTCGACAAGATGTTCATTTTCAATTACATCAAGAACTGCAAGCGCTGCTGTGCAGGCCAGATGGTTGCCTCCGAAAGTGGTGCCGAGCATACCGTAGCTCGGCTTGATGGAAGGGCTGATGATAACTCCTCCGATAGGCAGGCCGTTAGCCATACCCTTCGCGGTGGTGATGATGTCAGCACGGATTCCGGACCTCTGATGTGCGAAGAAAAGTCCGCTGCGTCCGTAGCCGGACTGGATTTCATCCAGAATAAGACAGGTGCCATACTTGTCGCAGAGATTGCGAAGAGTCCTTAAGAATTCATCTTCAGGCTCATAGATACCGGCTACGCCCTGGATTCCCTCGATGATCACAGCCGCGTATTCCTTGCTGCTAAGCTCCTTTTCAGCGGCCTCGGCATCATTCAGGGGAACGAAAGTCACGTTCGGAGTGGCATTGAACGGAGCGCGGATCTTGGGATTGTCGGTTGCGGACACTGCGCCGCTGGTGCGGCCGTGGAAAGCCTTGCAGAAGGCCAGCGCCTTGGCACGTCCTGTAGCGAAAGAAGCCAGTTTGAGAGCGTTTTCATTGGCCTCGGCCCCGGAATTGCAGAGGAAGAGAGCATAGTCTTCGTAGCCGCAGGCTACTCCGAGACGACTCGCAAGTTCCTTCTGCAGAGAGTTTTGCACTGCGTTCGAATAGAATCCGAGCTTTGTGAGCTGCTCCTGCAGCATCTTGACGTAGTGCGGGTGGCAATGGCCGATGCTTATGACGGCGTGGCCTCCGTAGAGGTCGGTGTATTCCTGTCCGTCCTTGTCCCAGAGTGTGGTGTCGAGGCCGCGTACCGGCTCGATGTTCCACAGTTTATATACTTCAAATGGCTCCATTTTTTATGATTCCAGTATGTTCTTTTTATAACCGATATGTTTTTTAAGTATCGATACTTTTCTTAAGTCCCGGCTTCGGGACATCCCTTTAAAACGCAGAAGCCTTCAGGTGCAGACCCTCCGCTTCATCGAATCCGAATGCGAGGTTCATATTCTGCACCGCCTGACCGGAAGCTCCCTTGAGCAGATTGTCTATCACTGAGCTGATTATGAGGTGCCCCTCGTGCACTTCGAGTGAAATCACGCATTTGTTCGTGTTCACCACCTGCTTCAGGTCCACTGGCTTCCCGCTTACGAAAGTGAAGCGCGCATCAGCGTAGTATTCATTATAAAGCTTATATGCATCTTCCTGGCTGAGAGGACATTCCAGATGTATGCTGGCGAAGATTCCCCTGGCGAAATCGCCCCTCACCGGCACGAAATTCAGATTCGCGTCCAGGGCGCTGCCCTTAAACATCACTTCCGCGGTTTCGCAGCCGATTCCTTCAGCGGAACTTACGATATTTCCCTTTCCGGCCTGAATCAGACCAAGGTTTCTGCGGATTTCCTTGAGGTGCTGGTGGGAGAACTGCTTATATGCGGAGATATTGTTGTTTCTCCAGCTGAAATGGGTTGTCTCAGAAGGCTTTACGCCGGCTCCTGTAGAGCCCGTGATGGCGGTGATGTTCACGTCTCCGTGAAGAAGCCCGGCATTCGCAAGGGGCAGAAGCCCGAGCTGGATGGCGGTGGCGAAACAGCCGGGATTGGCGATTTTCTTCGCTCCGGCAATCTTGCCTTTCTGCCATTCAGGGAGTCCGTAGACATAGCCCTCGCTTTCATCCCTGAAATCCTGGGCCAGATCGATGACCGTCAGGCCTTCAGGACATTCGTGCTCCGCCCAGAATGCTCCGCTTCTGCCGTGGGCTCCGCAGAGGAAAAGTACGTCTATATCATTGAGATTGAACTCGCTGCTGAAGCACAGGTCAGTGTCGCCGATGAGTCCCTCGTGCACTTCCCAGAGCTTTTTGCCGGCGCTGCTCTCAGAATGTACGAAGCCCAGTTCCACGCCCGGATGGTTCACCAGTATCCTGATGAGCTCGCCCGCCGTGTATCCGGCTCCGCCGATGATTCCTGCCCGAATCTTATTCATTT
>CAVCSJ010000081.1:7097-9332 GCA_963604895.1 bacterium | reverse complement strand
TCACGCACATCGACAAGTGGTTCCTCGACCGTCTGCAGCACATCGAGAACGTCTACCGCACGCTCGAAAGTTCTTGTCCTGCAAGCACTTGCCCGGACTCCGTCCAATGTTCTTCCGCGGACTCCGTCCAATCCGGGCTTTCACCCGCTCTGCGCTCACTTTCTTACGACCTTCTGCGCGAGGCCAAATGCCTGGGCTTCTCGGACATTCAGATCGCGCGCGTATTCGGAGTCAGCGAGGCTGAGGTGCGTTCATATCGTACATCCCTGGGACTCAGGCCTTACGTCAAGCAGATAGATACTCTTGCGGCGGAATTCCCGTCCGATACGAACTACCTTTATCTTACATATAACGGCTGCGCCGATGACGTCACTTTCGGGGATTCTTCTGAAGGTGCGCCTGTAATCGTCCTGGGTTCAGGAGCTTACAGAATCGGAAGCAGCGTGGAGTTCGACTGGTGCGGAGTCAACACCCTCCAGGCTCTGCGCAAGATGGGCCGCAAGGCCATTATGATAAACTATAATCCCGAGACTGTTTCGACGGATTATGACAGCTGTGACCGCCTCTATTTCGACGAGCTCAGCTATGAGACCGTGATGGATATCTGCCTGATGGAGAAGCCGTTGGGCGTAGTGGTAAGTGTTGGCGGACAGATTCCGAACAACCTTGCCCTTCCTCTCTCGCAGAGCGGAGTTCAGATTCTCGGGACTTCTGCCGTGGATATCGACAGGGCTGAGGACCGAAACAAGTTCTCGTCCATCGTGGATGCGCTGGGTATCGACCAGCCTAAATGGAGAGAGCTTACAACTCTTTCTGACATAGACAGTTTCGTAGATGAAGTCGGCTTCCCTGTACTGGTGCGTCCGTCTTATGTGCTCTCGGGCGCGGCGATGAACGTATGTTACAGTCACGAGGATCTGCATCATTTCCTGGAACTTGCGGTGGAGGTTTCATCGGAGCATCCGGTAGTGATTTCGGCCTTTATGAAGAGGTGCAAAGAACTTGAATTTGACGCGGTTGCGGATAACGGGCGTGTGGTTGCCGCTGCGCTTTCAGAGCATATCGAGTATGCGGGCGTGCACTCCGGTGACGCTACCGTGCAGTTCCCTGCCCGCAAGGTTCTTTCGATTACGAGGGAGAGAATTATTGCGGCTGCTGAGGCTATAGCGGCCGAGCTGCATATCACGGGTCCGTTCAATATCCAGTTCCTGGCTACGAAGGATTATGTGAAGGTCATAGAGTGTAACCTTCGTGCGTCCAGAAGTTTTCCTTTCGTTTCTAAAGTAATGAAAGTGAATCTGATAGAGATTGCGACGCGGTGTATGCTCGGGGAGCATCCCGAGACTGTGGGTATGAGGGAGCCTTCCTATACCGGCGTGAAATGTTCGCAGTTCTCGTTTGCGAGACTCAGCCAGGCTGATCCTGTTCTGGGTGTGGATATGTCTTCGACGGGTGAAGTGGGCTGTATAGGTGAGGATCTGGATGATGCACTTCTGAAGGCTATGCTTTCGGTAGGTCACAGGATTCCTCGCAAGGGAGTGCTGATTTCTTCGGGTGATGCCGGTCAGAAGTCGGATATGCTTCAGGCCTGCAAGCTGCTCGCGAAGTCAGGGCTTAAGATCTATGGCACGAAGGGGACCTGCAAGTTCCTGACTGAAAACGGGATACATTGTCTCAGGGCTTTGTGGCCAAGTGAGGTTGCGGAGCTTTCGGAAGTTTCGTCAATGAGTGACGGGGGTCCGACAGTGACAGCGGCTCCTGCGGCGCTGGATCTTATCCAGAATCATACCGTGGATCTGGTGATTACGATTCCTAAGAATTTCAGCCACAGGGAGCTGACCAACGGCTATTATGTCCGTCGCGCGGCCATTGACTTCAATGTTCCGCTCATAACGAACTCCCGCCTCGCGACCGCCTACATCATCGCCTTCCACCGCCGTCCACAGGACGCTATTACGATTTAATTTGAAGAGCAGAAACACGGTTTAGCGTTTTAGCGTGATTCTGCGCTTCATTTTTAAGAGCAAAAACACGCTTTAGCGTTTTAGCGTGATTCTGCGCTTTAATTTTTAGAGCAAAAACACGCTTTGTCGTTTTAATGTGATTCTGCGCTTCATTTTTAAGAGCAAAAACACGTTTTAGCGTTTTAGCGTGATTCTGCGCTTCCCGGCTGACGGAAAGAAAGTTATCTTATATAGATTCCCGGCTATTTCCTTGAGCTGAAACGGCTGAAAA
>CAVCSJ010000081.1:0-6203 GCA_963604895.1 bacterium | reverse complement strand
GTATCGCGACCAATCTGGCCCCGGCCTCTTCGAGGCTGCAGCGGTCCGCTGCAATATCGTAACTTAAATTGTTGACTTCTACAATTTTGGATAACTGGATGCCGCGGATTGGGATAAACTCCACGTTAGCGTAGCGGCCCAGAGATCCGGTGGTGAAGATTCCGTTGCTGATAACGAAGAAATGGCCGGAATCCACACCGTAATGTGAAGCGATGCGCTGCATCGTTTCCTCAACTCTCGAGATCTCGGCTCCGTTCTCAAGCAGAATATGCCCCGCGAGGGAGGCTACATCCAGGACTTGGGAATTGTCGATCTTTTTATCTTCCATATTGCAAAAGTAAAAAAACTTTCACTATATTTGTCGGAGAAGTTACTTGTATTTTCGTTATTAACTGCGGACTGAGTTATCCCCATTGCACTTTAAAACTGAGAGAACCAAAATTTAACTTATTTATGGCTTACCAGGTAACATCGAAAACTACTTACGGCCAGAGGCTGAAAAGTTCCTTTGGCGGTATCGGTATGGGCTTTATTCTGCTCATATTGGGTACCTGCCTTCTCTGGTGGAATGAGGGGCGTGCTGTAAAGACTTCGAAAATGCTTAAATCGGCGGAGGCTGTAGCCGTTCACGTGGCTGACGTCAGTGCCGTCGACGCGGCTAACGACGGCAAACTCATCCACGCCACAGCGGTGGCTCAGACTTCTGAATCCCTCACCGATGCATCATATGGCGTAAGTGCCGTAGCCCTCCAGCTCGAAAGGAAAGTGGAGTTCTATCAGTGGGTTGAGCACAGCTCTTCACAGACCAAGGACAAGGTCGGCGGCTCACAGGAGACCGTCACCACCTATACCTACAGCAAGGAGTGGACCACCGGTCCGGTGAACTCCGCTGACTTCAAAGATCCTGACTATCAGGCTTCAAACTCTGTATTCATCACTCCGTCAAGCGAGTCCTGGCAGGCACGGAACGTAAGTTTCGGCGCTTACCGTCTGCCTTCGAATATGGTTTCATCGCTCAGTTGCAGCACCCCTGTCGAGATCACTCCTGACGAGGCAGTTGTAAATTCCCTGAACGAAGATATCTCAAAATTCAAGGGCGATACCGTCACTACGGAATATGTTCACGTGAACGGCAATGTCCTCTATATCGGCCGTAATACCGACGTCCCTGAAATCGGTGACGTCCGCATCACTTATACCAAGACTGATTGCGGTGAGGTTTCTGTCCTCGCCCAGGTGGCAGGTGACACTTTCACGAATTATACCGCCCCTAACGGCAAGACTCTTTCCGCGATCGTTCCTGGGACCCGTTCGATGGACGAGATGTTCCAGTCCGAGCATCAGACCAACAAGCTCTGGCTCTGGGTATTCAGAATCGTTGGCATCCTGCTCGTGATAGGCGGTCTCAAGGGTATTTTCAATATCCTGGTAACCCTTCTCAAGGTGCTTCCTTTCCTTGCCAAGGTCGGCAATCTGGGAGTAGGCCTTGTATGCAATGTGGTCGGTTTCATCTGGTCCCTTGTGGTAATCCTCATCGCCTGGATTGCCTACAGGCCGATTGTGGCCATAGTTTTGCTTGCAGTTGTGGTGGCTCTTATAGTCTTCCTCGTCCGCAAGTCAAAGGATGCCAAGGCTGTGGGGTCGGCAAAAACAGAATAGAAAGAAATCACAAGGGTAAAAACTTGTGACGTTTCATGTATAGTAAAAGTTATTTAGTGTTAAGGGAAACTGGCTCGCCGTGAGGCGCGCCAGTTTTTTTTACTTACTGGGGAGCGTACTCCCCAGGCCCCTTGGGTCTCGCCGTGAGGCGCGCCAGTTTTTTTTACTTACTGGGGAGCGTACTCCCCAGGCCCCTTGGGTCTCGCCGTGAGGCGCGCCAGTTTTTTTTACTTACTGGGGAGCGTACTCCCCAGGCCCCTTGGGTCTCGCCGTGAGGCGCGCCAGTTTTTTTAAATAACCCACTGGGGGACGTATCCCCCAGGCCCTCTAGGTCGCACAGCTAGCTGTGCTCCTTAAGTGCTTCGAAATCAGCGAAGTGGTAGTAGCCTCGCGTGCGGTCAGGCTGATCCTGTCGAAGCGCAAGCAGAAACATCGGCAGACTTTGAGGCCGCATACTCGCGGATGAGGTTCAGGATTTCGGCGCCGTAGGCTTCGCATTTGGCTTTGCCGAAACCTTTTATGGACAGGAGTTCCTCTTTTGTGGTCGGAGCGATGTCGGCTATGCCCAGAAGAGTTTTCTGGTGGAGCACCATATAGGCCTGGACATTGTCGCTCTGACATCTCTCACGTCTCCAGTCTATCAGAGCCTGAACCAGTTCAGGGTGACGGGATCCGGTGTAGGTGTCAGGGCCTGATTCCGATGCCCCAGGGCCCGATTCCGAAGCCTTGACCCCGGCACTTTCATCCTTGGAAATGAAAGCCCCAGCAAAAGCCTTAAGCGTCTTTCTCTCAGACAGTTCGCTGTCAGTCTTTAGCTTATGGTAAGCCTTCACGCTGAAGCCCGAGTCCCGAACCATTCCGTAAAGCGAAAGCCTGAATCCCAACTCTGCAAGAAACTCCTCGGCTGCGGCCTTGAAAGCCTTCTTTACCTCTTTGTCATCTATCTCGACCAGGACCAGCGGAGAGGCCATCCTGGCCAATGGTCTGAGTTCCTTAAGAAAGTATTCACAGGCCTTGAGAATGCGTTCACGCAGGAGTGGAGAGTCTTCCGGTGTACTGTCTTGAATGCCGGAAACGATATGGCGGATCTGTTTCTGGAATTTCTGCGCCGTATCGCTGAGTGAGCGGAGCCCGGCTAAAGCCCCGCCTGATCCGGCATTCTGAGCCGGAGCGGTTCCACCGTCGCCGACAAGCTTGAACCAGGCAGCCTGATCAGGATAGATATTGGACAGATTTACCTGATATATCCGATTGACACGGTTGTAAAGGTAGCGGAGCTGCTGGAGATCGAAGGCGCTGCAAAGCCTGGACGTAAAGTATTCATTGGCCATTGCCGGCAGTCTGACCATCGCTTGCTCAGCGCTCTCGCGGCTGTTTTCGAAGGATGCGACTTCCTCGTTCGTGAATGTGCAGCGGCGGGTAATCGCTGTGGTCAGGACGATTCCTTCGAGAGTGCGGCAGCGCGAGAGGGCCACATAGACCTGACCGAATGAGAATGCCGAGCCGACATCAATTATCACATTGTCGAAGGTAAGTCCCTGGCTTTTGTGAACAGTGATGGCCCAGGCCGGGCGCAAAGGAATCTGCTCGAAAGTCCCGTCTACGATGCCCTCGATCTCGCCGCTCTCGTCATTGAGCCCATAGCGTATGTTCTCCCATTTTTCGGGTACCACCAATATTTCCTCGCCCTTTCCGTCGCGGACAATGAGCTGCGGACCGACTTGAACGACGGTAGCAATCTTGCCATTGTAGTACAGCGAATGGCCGGAAGTGTCGTTGCGGATAAACATCACCTGCGCTCCTTCCTTCAATCGCAGATCCGTATCGGCGGGATAGGCGTTTTCAGGGAATATGCCTTCGACAGTGGCCTTGAACACGCGTTCCTTGCCGTCAAGGGCATCCATTTTCGAATTGTTTATCGAGTCCGCCTGGACGTTGTGAGTGGTAAGCCGGATCCAACGCTGGTTTTCAGGAGGTACGAAGTCCGGATTCAGCCTTCTGTTCAGTCTCTTCAGAGTCTCGTCTGAAGGCCTGCCGGAACGCACCTCGTTCAGAATGTCCAGAAACTCCCCTTCACTCTGCCGATAGACCTTTTCAAGTTCGACGGTAATGTAGGGCAGTCGCTGCAAAGCTTTGGAATTAAAGAAGAAAGGTGACGGATATACCTGTTCCATATAAGCTTTCTCGGAGTCCTTGACCACGGGAGGAAGCTGCTGGATGTCACCGACCATAAGAAGCTGGACTCCACCGAACGGCCTTTCATTGCGACGGTAGCGTCTCAGAACGTTATCGATTGCATCCAGAATGTCCGCCCTCACCATCGAGATTTCATCAATGATCAGAAGGTCGAGGGTACGCAGGATTTTCACTTTTTCCTTCCGCAGGGAACGCATCCGTTCCGGCATCTGGTACTCGGTTACAAGTTCTTTGACATCAGGAAGATACGGACAGAGCGGAAGCTGAAAGAAGGAGTGGATGGTTACGCCTGAAGCATTTATGGCCGCGACTCCGGTCGGCGCCACGACGGCGAAGCGTTTGGAAGTCTGTCTGACGATTTCTTTTAGAAATGTCGTTTTGCCCGTGCCAGCCTTGCCGGTCAGGAACACTGAGACCCCTGTCTCTTCCACATATCTCTCCGCCAGAATGAATCTCTCGTCTTTTTCAATCATAATAAGCAGTATCAGTTATCAAGCCACAGGCAAATTGTGAGTATTGGCCTGACATCGAGCAAACAAACTTCGTTAAAGTTAGCACAAAAACTTCTTCCGGCAAAGGTATTGCGGCGAAATCGCCGGGAATCTACAGAAGAAACAGGAATCTGTTTAAGAAAGGTAAAAACTTTGATTCCCTTTCTTTAATCCGTAATGACGCCCCGTTATTTTTATCCATCTTTGGGACAGAAACGAGACACTTTGAAAAACGCGGCGCTTTGGGAAAGCGACACGTTGAAAAAAGCAACAAGTTGAAAAACGGGGCACTTTGAAAACAGCAACACTTTAAAAACGGAACACTTTGAAAAACAGAAACTTATTGGAATTATACCGGGAGTACAGGCAGTTGCCCAGATGGTACTATCATCTCACTTTCGACTCCATCGAGGATGGGCAGCTTTTCCATAATGATGATGAATTTGCTGACGGGATGAACGGAGTCGCGGTCGGGCAGTTTGTTTATGGCCTGTCGATAATCGCATTTTCCCTGATGGTCAATCATTGCCACATCCTTCTCTGTGGCACAGGGGATGACATTGCCAACTTCTTCATCTATATGAAAAGAAGAATCAACTACAAATTACGAAAGGACGGTTATCCTTCATTACCACGTAATTATGGATTTCACTTGGGAAAGATAGATGACGAAATACAGCTGGCAAACACCATCATCTACATAGCGAGAAACCCTATGAAAGCTCGTCCGGACATTACCCCGTCAGGTTATTTGTGGGGCTCGGCGCATTTGATTTTCAACGACATAGGAAGAATTGTAAACAAGATTGAATTGAAAGAGATGCCGGAGAGAAAGAAAAGGTCTATTTTCAGGACCAACTGCTCCCTTCCGGATAATTATATGTTCAACCGCAATTTAGGGTATATTCTTCCGCAGTCCTATGTATTGACAAACAAAGCTGAAAATATTCTCGGCACTTCCAGGCGGTATACTTCAGGGTTGACGAGAGATATCGATGCCTTCATTAAAATCAGCGAAGGAATCGGCGAGAGAGTCGTTTTGTCCGAGGAAGATGTGAATGAACTGATATATCAGAATGTTAAGGAAATGTTCAAGGTAAACTCCGTGAATACCCTTACCGTTGATGAGAAATGCCATCTTGCGATATTGCTGAAAAAGAAGTACCATCTTGACAATAAGAGGATTGCAAGAAAATTAAAGTTAAGCCTTGACCTAATAGAATCACTTTTCGATTAGGGCCAGCTCCCCCACCTCCTCCAATCCTCCCACCCTCATATCCTTACATTCTCTCATTCTCACTTTCTCACAGCCTCTCATCCTCTCATTCTTACATCCTTTAATTCACTTCCTCCATTCACTTCCTCCATTCACTTCCTCCATTCACTTCCTCTCATTCACTTCCTCTCATTCATTTCCTCCATTCATTTCCTCTCATTCATTTCCTCCATTCACTTCCTCCATTCACTTCCTCTCATTCACATATCCTTCTACCCTGCTTCATCGCCCTACCTTTTTATCATCTTTCCATCTTTCTATCTTTTATCTTTCTACTTTTCATCTTTTCGCTATCCAACAATTCATCATTCAATAATTGTTCACGGCCTCTCTCACACCCATCCATCACTTTCGCCCTCAGATTCAGGCCATCTGTCCATCAGCCGGGAACCCGAAGGGAGGTTAAAAGGATAAAACGTGGTTCTGCTCTTTAAAATGAAGAGCAGAAGTACATTAAAACGATAAAGCACGTTTCTGGTCTTCAAAATAAAGAGCAGAAGCACATTTAAACGGCAAAACGTGGTTCTGCTCTTTAAAATGAAGAGCAGAAGTACGTTTAAACGGCAAAGCGTGGTTCTGGT
>CAVCSJ010000080.1:0-9349 GCA_963604895.1 bacterium | reverse complement strand
AGAGAGGGTCCTGAATGTCCATCCATACCTTTTCTCCGTTTCTGGCCAGCAGATATTCTCCGGCCGCGCCGCCGCTCTGACGCGCGACGCGCTCTGGGAAGGCCATGGCCAGCAGATAGCCGGCATCTTCCGGATCGGGATTGCGGCCGTCCGGCTCCGCGTGGATTATTCTCCGATACTGGCCGGCGATCTGCAGTATCCTGCCAATGGTTCCGGTTCTCTCCGAGCGGAGGGCGGACAGGCGCAGAGTGAAGTCGCAGCCGGCGTCGGAGGCGGCCAGCGGGTCTTTCTCCTCCAGCAGCGCGGCAGCGTCGCAGCCCAGGGCCCCGAGTCCTTTCTTCTTGGCAGTCAGCAGCATATGTGCGATTCTCGGGTGGCACGGAAGCGACAGCATCTCCCTTCCGTGCGAAGTGAGTTTCCCGTCCTGCGACACCGCTCCGAGCGTCTTGAGCAGGGAGGCGGCTTCCGCCAATGAATGTGTGGGCGGAGGGGTGATCCATTCCATAGACCCGAGGTCTCCTGTCCCGGCTCCAGCCGCCTCCAGCATACAGGCCGTAAGGTCCCCCTCCAGGATTTCCGGAATGCGGAACTGCGGCAAGGATCTGAATGTGGTCTGAGTGTAAAGCCTGTGGCATACGCCCGCGCGGGTCCTTCCGGCCCGGCCTGCCCTCTGCTCCGCCATATCTGCCGAAATCCTGACCGTCTCCAGATGCCCGAGGGCCCCGCCGGCCCCCTTGTAGACCATTTTTCTGCAGTAGCCTGCATCCACGACCGCGGTCACTCCGTCTATGGTCAGGGACGTCTCCGCGACCGGAGTGGACAGGATTACCTTGCGCCTGCCTTCGGACGAGGGCGCCACGGCCTTTTTCTGTTCGGAGGGCGGCAGCATCCCGTAGAGTGGAAACACGTCCACATCCCCGCCGAGCGAACTTCCCAGCATAGCGGTGCATTTCCTGATGTCGGCTTCGCCGGGAAGGAATGCCAGGATGTCGCCGTCAGTTTCCCGCGAACGGAAAATTCCGCGGATCCCACTGCACACCGCGTCCGGGACGCCTTCCGGTGAAATATCTGTCTTTGAATAAGATATCTCTACAGGGAACATCCTGCCCGGGGATTCCACCTTCCCTGCTCCCAGCGCATCGGCGACCGCCCCGTCCAGGGTGGCGGACATTATGACCAGCGCCAGGTCAGGACGGAGAATTGCCCTTGACTCCCTGACAAGGGCCAGGGAGAAGTCCGAGGACAGGCTCCGTTCGTGGAATTCGTCGAAGATTATGGCCGAGACGCCCTCCAGGGTGGGGTCAGCGCAGATCATCCTCTCCGCGATACCCTCGGTAACCACTTCCAGCACCGTCCTGTCGGACAATCTTGACTCGAAGCGGGTCCTGTAGCCGACCCTTCCTCCCGCTTTCTCTCCCAGCAGGGCCGCCGCACGCTCCGCCACGTGGACAGCGGCTATACGCCTTGGCTCGGTCATTATTATGCGCCCCCGGGCGCCGAAAGTCTCCAGCAGAGCCAGCGGAAGCAGAGTTGATTTTCCGGCGCCCGGCTCCGCGGACACCACCGCTGTCCCGGATTTTTCAAGAACATCCAGAAGCCTCTGTCCCAGCTGATAGGCTGGCAGGACAGATGCCATAGCAGTATCGAGCGAGGCGGGATAGGGATGTATGGACGCAGTGTTCATGGGCTTGGTTCGGAAAATTCAGTGCAAGGTACGAAAATCTGATGGAATCACTTTCCATCTCACTCTCCAGATCCCGTCGTGGAAGTCGTGGCTGAGTATCCTGAACTCGCCGATTTCCGAGGTGTTGCCCACGTGCGCACCGGCGGGTACTCGTCCTTATTGTGCGCATTGAGTGTCGCTTCGTCAATCATAGGTTCCTTATTTTTATTTTATCCATAATTTCAGCGACGGCCAGGGAGGTGGCGAGGGTGTTTACGGAGGACTCGCGGCGGCCTGACTGGATGGTGTCTATGAATTCCCGGAATTCGCAGAGGTATTCATCTTCGTCAGGCGGGACGGAAATTTCATTGGCGGAAAGACCGCTCGAGCGGCCCGAAGACGGTATGCCACGCGGCGTCATCCAGACGCGGCGGGCAATGTGGATCTGATCCAGGGTAAGGATTCCGCCGTCGCAGGCGATTTCAGTCGGGAGATTCGAATCGGCGATCTTGGAATATGTCACGACCGCCTCCATTTCAGGATATCTGAAAAGTACACTCCCTTGAAGATCAACAGGTTTCATACCTCCAGACACTGGCACCCGACAGGTGGTCACATTGGCCTCAAGTGAATCCGGAACACCGAAAAGAGCGACCATCGGATAGATGGTGTATATCCCGATGTCCATAAGGGCGCCGCCGGAACAGTCAGGATTGAACGAGCTGGGCACCGGAGAGGAGTCCTCTCCGGAGATGATCCGCTTGAGAAGGTCATATTTGGATGAATATTGGCAGTATGCCGAAAAGAAACGACGCGGAGTGCCGAGCGTCTTGAGCGCCTGCGCCGCCACCCTGAAATTAGGCGTCAGAGTGGAAATCATCGCCTCCATCAGCATCACGCCGTTCGCATTGGCGGCAGCCAACATCTCCTTGACTTCCAGAGCATTGGACGCGAGAGGCTTCTCGCAGAGGACGTGCTTGCCGCGATTCAGGCATCTGATCGCGAGGTCGTGGTGGGTATGGTTCGGCGTGCCGATGTAGACTGCGTCAATGTCAGGGTCCGACGCTAGCGCGTCAATGTCGGTGTAAATCTTGCCGATGCCGTGCGCGGCGGCAAATTTTTCCGCTTTTTCGCGCGTTCTTGAGCAGACGGCCGCAGCCTCGAAGCGGGGGTCGAGGACCGCCCCCTTGAGGACCCAGTCGCTGATGCGGCCTGTCCCTATGATTCCGAATCTCATTCTGAACATAAATTCTACTGTAACATCAACAATAGGGGTTGATGTGCTCTTGCACATCAAGGGCGATTCTTCACAAAGGTATGAAATTCAGGGTGACTTTCAAAGGTATGATTGCCCCTTAGGTCAATCCCACCAGCCGGGGGATGTCGTCCATCCTCTTCTCAAGGGAGATAAAAGAATTCCTCCAAACGCTCCGGATAAGAACAATTTGGAGGAATCGCAATAAAACTTCCGATGTCAAAGCGGCATCTCTGCCACTCCGTCCCGATCAAATGAAAAACTTAAAACTGTTAACTATTCATTAAAAGGATCACCTTGCGGGTCACGGCTGACAATCCATCTGAAGGCATTGAGGAACAGCAGGTTCTGAGTGGCGTCGATGTACTCCTCATCACCGTGTCCCATATTGATGTAGACCATCCTGTATTTCGTATTCGTCCAGACCACGGGGAAGTCTCCTCCGTAGACGATGTCCTTGATACCCATAGGGTAGTTCTTCGGCGAAAGCGTCACGAGCACTTCCACGTCCTTGTTCAGGCGCGGCTGCGGAGACCACTGATAGAACTCGGTAGCAGGCACCACGAACTCCTGAGGAAGGTTCTTCGTGACCGGATGGTCCGTTTCGTCAAGCGAGACGAGAGCCGGCTGAGGAGGCCAGTTGTTGCATAGGAACACTCCCCCGCCGAGGAAATCCACGTACCACGGCCAATTGGTGTTCCTATCATTGTAGGCAGCCGCGTGGAATCCTACCCAGCCGCCGCCGTTCTCCATATATTTCTCGAAGAGCTCCCTTGACTCCTGGTCGTTCGGAGAGGCGTTGAGAGCTATGATGACGCTGAACTCCTTCAGTTCATCGTAGCTGTAATCCGCCAGGCGGGTGGTGGTGTCGAGGACGAACCCCTCGCCGTAGTTCAGCTTGTGGAAGAACTCCATCGACTGCCTGTCGAACTGAACGTGGGCAATCTCGGCGTAAGGGTCCCAGTAGAGCAGAGCCTTGAACCTCTGTGTCTTGGCGTAATTGGCCTGACGGGAATCGTCGGCCACGACGGCGTTTCTGCCTCCGCGGGAGCTGCATCCCTGGAAGCACGTGCAGGCAGCGACTGTCGCCGCGGCCACGGCTGCGCAAAGCGCGAATCTATGCATCAGTTTCATATGCTTGTGGTTTTAAAATTCGGATAACAGCGAGAGCCACTTCCCTGCGGACGTGACCCAGACCTCCTTGTAGCAGGCGTTATTCGTCTGAGGCCAGTAAGGCGTGTCGCTCCGGTCCAAGGTTCGGATGCCCAGGGGCATCTCGCCCGTAATCTCCCCGCTGGAGAAACTGTCCATCGAAGGATAATCGTGTCCTTCTCCGTATATTAGCGACTGACAGAACGGGTTCTTGCCCACAGTCCAGTAGAGCTGCCCGCGGGCTATCTCCATCAGGTCACCGTCACCTAGGTACCGGCCGCAGACGGCCGCCGCCTTTCCAGTGGAGAGATGAACGGCGGTGTTGCCGTTGAAGATGCTCAGCCATGGAGGGAAACGCCTTACGACGTGGTTCGAATCTAGACGGACACCGGCGGAGAGATGCTCTGCATAGAGCTCCTCCGCGTTCCGGGGAGCCATTATATGAACCGCACGGAACCCTTCGGCGTCTTCGACTTCGGAATCCATATATACCCCCGAAGGAACCATCCCGTAAGGCTCAGTGTAGCGCATGAGGTTCTTGAGGTAATCTCCGTAGAGCCTCAGGGAGGCCTCCCATCGCCCTAACTCAGGTGAGTCCGGCTGAGTCTCGCAGAGGAGCACGAGAGCCTGCGCGAATATCTGGTCGCGCGACTGGTGGATGAAGTGCACGATGGAGCGTCTGGTAGTGTCCCTATAGAACCAGCCCGAGAGACCGCCGGCTATCGGGGATGTCTCCTGACAGGAGAGCGTATACTCAATCTCCCTGGTCGCCCGTTCAGCATATCCGTTCTTCCCGGTCAGCTTGTACAGCTGGCTCGCCGCCCAGGAGATGGTGGCGTGGTACTGGCTGCGCGAAGTGTTGTACGTATGCTCGTACATCTGGTAAAAGACGTCGTAGCCGTTCTTTTCGAATTTCTCCGACGCGAAGGCGAAGTCCTCCTCGGCTGCCCGAGCAAGGCTCTCCCTTTCTTCCACGGCACTCTCCGGCAAGGTCATCGCGGCGTAAGCCTCGATGCCCGAACAGAGGAAGTTGTCGAAAGCCATATCCTGAACACGGACCGTCTCGATGTCGTCAAAGGTGCCACGCTTGCCGTCCGTCCAGTGGATGAGCCCCATGCTGCTCGCGCGGAAGCCGTCACCGAAGCGGCACTTGAGAATGAAGTCAAGCCCCCAGCGGGCCTCTTCCAGCAGCCTGTCGGCGAGGACAGGATTGGATTGCCTCGCGGAGGCGTAGGCCTCAAGCAGGTCCATCGCCACCTCGCCCGTCTGAAGGGTCTGCTGCGAGAGGTCGCCGGCATCGTGCCAGCCGCCCGAGTAGGAGATGCGCCTGCCGCCGTGGACAGCGTCCATATCCTCATGACAGACATCGTGTATTCCCGGAACGGGGTAGCCGCAGCGCTGACAGAAGATATAGTTCAGCACCCGCCACTGCGAATCCGTATATATGTCCTCCCCTATCCTGAACGGGGCGCTCTCCACACCGGCGGCGCTTATGATGTAGCGTCCGGGGCGTTTCACGCCCGAGAAATCCATCACGCCGTATCTGCCGGTCGTGGTGCTGATTTTTCTTATTCTGCCGGAGAGGACCTTTTCTCCCGTGGCGGCGTCCTTTATGAAGAATCTCCCCTTCATCTTCGGAGAACATACGGCGGTCTTCTTCCCGTCCGTATAGTAGCCCGTATGGGAGTAGGCTATCCTGTCAGGAATCCACCCGACGGTCTTTTCCGGCTCCGCCACCTGCTGGAAGGTAATGCGGTCGATGATGAAATGTCCCCTGGAGCCATCCGGCACGCCTCCCCTGTCGGTGAAGCTGAAGGACAGGCTCTCCGCCTCATCTCTTCGCCACTCCCCCATCTCTAGGAAACACCTGTTCCACTGACGGTTCTTCAGGTTCACAAGATGCGCGGCGTCAGCGACGGTGTAACCATCTTTCGGGGAGCTGTCCGCATTGCGGAACCCCAGATCGAGGTTCACCACCCTATAACCCTCGCAGTCGGGATATACCCAGAACTCTATCCGGTTGTATCCCTCCAGGTCCCTTCCGTCCAGGCTGCAGCTCACGGCGTGGCTGCCGAACGTGGCGTAGTCAGGGTCGTCCGCCGGGCCGCGGGGACGGACGTCACGGTGGACGAAGCTGATCTCCAGAGGATCGGCCAGGCCAAGGGGCTCCTGCCTGAGGACGGCCTTCCCGGCCTGACGGTGGTCCAGCGAATGAAGCGTATCCAGCGGAAGCGGGGCGTGAAGAAAGCCGCCCGCCTCTATCTGGGCGCGCAGAACGCTGTCCGCGCAGAAATCCTGCGCGGAGAGGCCCGCACCGAGAAGGACGAGCGCCGTCGCCGCAGTTATGAGCCTAGTTCTCATCTGAAATAACCCAATCTACGGCGTTGGTGACGAGCTTCTTGAAGTTCGGATTGTCCAGCAGCTTCGGGCTGTGTCCGAAGAGGAAGTAGACGTTGCGGGCCTTCACGGCAGTATTCGTCCAGATGGCCGGATGGTCACCCATCTTGATGTCCGAATCCGGTCTGTAGGACCCCTCGTCCACGTTCGCAAGCACCTTTATGTAATCCGCGTCCCTGGGACTGCGGTCGTAGATGTACCACTCGTCGTCAAGGACGGTGAACACGGAGTCCACGCCGGCCATGACCGGATGGTCAGGCGCCTCGACATGGATGTCCCCGTCCGCCAGCGGCGCGATGTAGTTCCTGTACGTGATGCCTCCCATGAAATCCGAGAACCATTGCCACATGGAGTAGCCGTCGAACTCGCCGAGCAGCGTGGCGTGATGGAAGCCGACATAGCCTCCCCTGCCGTTCTCGATATAATCGATGAAGGCGTCCTCCGCGGCCTTCGGCCAAGTGTAAGGAGGGAAATCAATCTGCATGACAGCGTCGAAGCCGTCGAGGAACTCCGCGGTCACGGAGTTCATGTTGTGGATGCCCGCGGCAGCGATGCCCTTCTGTTCAAGCATTGGCACGAGCCACGCGAGGGCGGCGTCGGTGAACGGCTTGTGCTGGCCGGCACCCTCGTAGACGATGAGGATATGATTGGACGGCTTATAGCCGGCCAGACAATCATAAACGGCGCTGGCGAGCTCGTGGGCTTCGTTGTCCGCGTTGTACTCCCAGTACATACCTCCGCGCAGACCCTTCGCCTTGATGAAATTGCATTTCTCAGTGATGGAGCGGACGTTCTCGAAGCCGAACACCCTCTTCCCGTCAGCGTCGAAGAGAAGCGGCACCCGGGCCGTGTCGTCCCAGACTTCCGTAAGCGCCTCGCTGTCAGCGTTCCCGTAAGGGGTGTATCCCTGGACGCCGCGGCCGTAGAACGGCATGCCGAGAACGAGTTTCTGAGGAGGCACGCCAGCTGCGATATGCCTGTCGACCGCCTCTTCGGCAGTGCAAGATCCGGCGTTCTCCGAGCGGTAGAGGGCGGCGTGATGCCCGCCGTTGTCGCCTGCCATATCATAGGCCATCACGTTCACGTAATCGACATACGGTAGAATCGCCTTGAAGTCGATGTACTCGGCAGTGCAGACGGAGGCGAGCGTGAGGAGCTTGTCAGCTCCGAGAGAGGCCCGCAGGTCGCGCATCAGAAGGGTGAAGTTCCGCGTATCGTCTCCGGACGCGGAGATGCCCGCCCAGTCGATGGTCGGGTACTCCCAGTCTATGTCTATGCCGTCGAGGCCGTACTCGCGGACTATCCTTGCGCAGTCCTGCGAGAAACTGAGCCTATCGGACTCGTCGGAAGCCATCTCGCTGAAACGGCCGCTGCCCCACCCTCCGACGGAGAGCAGGACCTTGAGGTCCCTGTTCTGCTTCTTTAGGCCGACGACCTGCCTGAGGCCTTCGGCGTCATCGAAAAGGACGCCGTCGAATGTCTCGTTGACGTGGGCGAACGCGTAGTTGATGTGCGTCATCAGGCCCGGGTCCGGGAGTCCCTTTCCTATGCCCATGACATAGGCTCCGATGACTGTGTCTGAGGACTCGGTTGATATATTGGCGCTGTTGCAGGCGGTGAATATCAGAGCCGCGGCTGCCAGAAGTATAGATATGCGTTTCATATGCGGATGGGATTATTCGATTTCGATGTCAGTCCTGCGGACTCTGGAGCCGCGCAGGGCATAGAAGAGTATGTACGCCTCGCAAACGATGACGGCAACCCAGGTCAGCCTCCAGCTTCCGAAGGCATCGGCGAGAACTCCCTGGAGCAGCGGGAAGACAGCGCCTCCCACCACCCCGATCATGAATACGCCGGACGCTACGGACGTGTATTTCCCGAGATTCTGGATGGAGAGGGTGTATATCGCGCCCCACATGATGGAGTGGAAGAGCCCGACGAAGGCGAGCGCCCAGAGGGAGTTGAAGCAGATCGCGACGAGCAGGAGCAGCAGGGCGGCGATGGCCGTGAAGACGAGCTGCGTGCGCGGAGGTATTTTACTGAGCGTGCTGCACATCGCACGTCCTACAAGCATACAGCCCCAATAAATCGTGGCGAGCAGGGCCGGCTGGGCGAAGTCCGTCTCGATGGCGTGCATATTGATGTTCGCGCCGATGCAGACCTCGGCACCCACGTAGAAGAAGATGGCTATCACGCCCAATGTCAGATGTCTGAAGGACCAGATGCTCCTTTCAAGCTTCTCACCGTCGGCGGCTCTGGTGTTCTCGATGTCCGGAAGAGGGATTCTGGTGAGCAGGAAGAGGACGAGAGCCATCACGCAGGCGAGGACGAGGAAAGGAATGGTTATCTGCGATACCGAGACCTCCGTCATCTGCGCGCCGCCGAAGACCACGCCCGCGACGAAGTACGGCGCGACGGTGGTTCCAATCGAGTTTGCGGTCCCGCCAATCGCCAGCCTCTGTATGGACTGTGTTCCTTTGATGCTGCAGGCTGAGAGATAAGGATTTATCACGACCTGAAGGATGGTGGCGGATGCTCCGACTGTGAACGAGCCGAGCAGGAACACCACGAAACCCAGGGTGAGACGGGTCGTGAAAAGGGATGAAAGGAAGAAAAGAACGAGACCCGTGACCATTATGATCAGACCGCGCAGGAGGGTGGTCTTGTAACCGCGCCTATTCACCCAGCGGGAACCGAGCGGACCACAGAGAGGATAGGCGAGGAACCAGGAGAAGGTGATGAGCGTCGCCATGGCGTTCCTGTGACTGCCGGCCCCGGAGAGGAACGCTTCCTTGAGCGGTCCCTGGAACTGCGAATTAGCTGTGGTCATGAACCCTATGACGAGGAAGAGGAACACCATCGTCAGGAAGGGAAGGAGGTAA
>CAVCSJ010000079.1:0-9585 GCA_963604895.1 bacterium | reverse complement strand
CCTATCACGCCGGCTACCGCCATACTCGAGGAACTGGCTATTCACAAGAGCCTGGGTGCCAAGACATTGCAGGCTGAGGACGAGATTGCCGGCATCTGTACGGCCATCGGTGCCTCCTTCGCCGGAAACCTTGCCGTCACAACAACGTCCGGTCCCGGCCTCTCCCTTAAGAGCGAGGCTCTCGGACTTGCCGTGATGACCGAGCTTCCTCTCGTGGTAGTGGACGTCCAGAGAGCCGGTCCTTCCACCGGTATCCCTACGAAAACCGAGCAGACAGACCTTAACCAGGCCCTCTACGGCCGTAACGGAGAATGTCCTATCCCTGTGATAGCCGCACATTCTCCTGCACACTGCTTCGACGCGGCTTTTATGGCCAGCAAGATAGCCCTGGAGCATATGACTCCTGTGATGCTGCTTTCCGAGGGGTTCCTTGGAAACGGCAGTGAGCCTTGGCTCATCCCTTCTATGAAGGACTATCCAGAAATCCATCCGCCTTTCGCAGAGTCCTGCGAGGGCAAGTTCAAGCCTTTCGAGAGGGATCCTGAAACGCTCGTGCGCAGATGGGCCCTTCCGGGACAGAGAGGATTCGAGCACAGAGTCGGCGGTCTGGAGAAGACCCACGAGGGAGTGCTTTCCTCAGATCCTGCAAATCACGAACTTATGGTTCGCGAACGTGCCGAGAAAGTCGCCAGGATTGCGAATTATATACCTGAGCAGACATTGGCCTTCGGCCCGGAGAAGGGGAAACTGCTGGTCGTAGGCTGGGGTGGAACTTACGGACACCTGCTGTCCGCAGTCCACGAGGTCGGCGAAGGAGTGTCATACGCGCACTTCGACTTCATCGATCCGCTCCCGCGCAATACGAAGGAACTTTTCTCGCATTTTGAGAAAATCCTCGTCTGCGAGCTGAACTCCGGACAGTTCGCAGGGTATCTGCGCAACCTTTTCCCGGAGTGCAACTTCGTGAAGTATAACAAGGTACAGGGCCAGCCTTTCCTTATCGGCGAGCTGGTTGAGGCTATTAAGAAGGAATTATAGGAGGACATCACAATGGCAAATTTGACTTTTAAGGATTTCAAGAGCGATCAGGAAGTTCGCTGGTGTCCGGGCTGCGGTGACCACGCGGTCCTCGCGGCTCTGCAGCGCGCACTTCCGAAGGTAAGCCAGGCTCTCAATTATGAGAAGGAGCGTTACGTAGTCGTTTCAGGTATCGGCTGCTCCTCCCGTCTTCCATATTATATGGACACTTATGGTTTCCACAGCATTCACGGCCGCGCCACGGCTGTCTCCACCGGCATCAAGGTGGCCAATCCGAACCTGACCGTATGGCAGGCCTGCGGTGACGGCGACGCGCTCGCCATCGGCGGAAACCACTTCATCCACGCCATCCGCAGAAACATAGACATTAACATCATACTCTTCAACAACCGCATCTACGGCCTCACGAAGGGACAGTACTCGCCGACATCGAAGTTCGGAGCCATCACCAAGACGTCTCCGTACGGCACCGTCGAGCATCCGTTCAACCCGGGAAGCCTCGTGCTCGGCGCGAAGGGAACGTTCTTCGCCCGCAGTCTTGATGTCGAGCTTGCGCTCAATGAAGAAGTGATGACGGCGGCAGCCCTCCACGACGGCTGCTCGGTTATGGAAATGCTCACCAACTGCGTGATCTTCAATGATGGAACCCATAAGGACATCTCCGATCCGGCAGTACGTGCGGACCGCACCATCGTCCTTCGTCAGGGCCAGAGAATGATCTTCGGAAAGAACCGTGACAAGGGACTCATATTCGACGGCAAGAAAATCCGCGCCGTACACATCGGTGAGGGCGGCTTCACCGAGGAGGATATCCTCATCCACGACGCTCACGCGGACAATATCGGACTTCAGATGGCGCTTGCGGATATGAAGGGCCCTGAATATCCTGTGGCTCTGGGAGTTATCCGTGACGTAAAGGACGTTACCTATGACGACGGAGTGCGCGATCAGGTTAAGGACGTGATGATGAAAAGCAAGATTCACTCGGTGGATGAACTGCTCCACAGCGGTTCAACCTGGGAAGTAAAATAACATTTAAAATACACTAATCACACTAAAATGAAAACAACAGAAATTATGGCCAAGCTCCAGGCCAAGTACCCTGGTGAGAACGAATATCTCCAGGCTGTACAGGAGGTTTTGGAATCCATCGAAGATGTTTACAATCAGCATCCGGAGTTCGAAAAGGCTAAGATAGTAGAGCGTATGGTCGAGCCGGACCGTATCTTTACCTTCCGTGTTACCTGGGTTGACGACAAGGGCGAGGTTCAGACCAATACCGGCTATCGCATCCAGTTCAACAGCGCCATCGGACCATATAAGGGAGGTCTCCGCTTCCACAAGGCTGTCACACCTTCAATGCTCAAGTTCCTCGGTTTCGAGCAGACATTCAAGAACGCTCTCACCACACTGCCGATGGGCGGCGCGAAGGGCGGTTCCGACTTCGATCCTGTAGGAAAGAGCAACGACGAGATCATGCGTTTCTGCCAGGCCTTTATGCTTGAGCTCTGGAAATGCATCGGCCCTGACCAGGATATCCCTGCAGGTGACGTCGGTGTAGGCGGCCGTGAGATCGGTTATCTCTACGGAATGTACAAGAAGCTCGCACGCGAGTACAACACAGGTGTCCTCACCGGAAAGGGCGCTACCTGGGGTGGCTCCATCCTTCGTCCTGAGGCTACCGGTTACGGCGCTCTCTATTTCACCCAGAACCTTCTCCACAAGGCCGGAAAGGACATCCAGGGCTGCAGAATCGCTGTTTCAGGCTTCGGTAACGTGGCTTGGGGCGCCTGCAAGAAGGCTGTCGAGCTCGGTGCAAAGGTTGTTGCAGTTTCAGGTCCTGACGGAGTCTGCGAGATTCCTGAGGGTATCACTCCTGAGATGATTGACTATATGCTTGTTATGCGTGCTTCTAACCGCAACAAGGTTCAGGATATGGCAGACAAGTTCCCTGGAAAGGCTATCTTCACTCCTGGAAAGAAGTCCTGGAGCGTCAAGTGCGACATCGCTCTCCCTTGCGCATTCCAGAACGAGCTTTCAGAGGATGATGCGAAGGAGCTCAAGGCAAACGGCACCTGGTGCTGCTGCGAGGTTTCCAATATGGGTTGCCAGCCTGGCGCCATCCACTACTTCCAGAACAACGGCGTATACTTCGCTCCCGGTAAGGCAGTGAATGCAGGCGGTGTAGCTACATCAGGCCTCGAAATGACACAGAACGCTTCCCATATCAGCTGGAGCGGCAAGGAAGTGGACGACAAGCTTCATTTCATTATGAACTCCATCCACGAGGCTTGCGTCAAGTACGGCACACAGCCTGACGGTCATATCGACTATGTGAAGGGCGCCAACATCGCCGGCTTCATGAAGGTCGCTACCGCTATGCTTGAGCAGGGTATCATCTAATCTTCAGACACATAGAACGATTGAGGGCGGCCCTTTCGGGACCGCCCTCAATTATTGTCTGTGAATCACTTAGTCTTTCACGCAGCGTACACTGGCGGCGATGCGGTGGCTGAGCTTGGAACCGTTTGCGGTACCGTTGTTGGCCATAGGCATAATGCCGAGGAACTGGTACGTGGTGACGTTGCCGTATTTGTCCTTGCTTGTGGCAGCCCAGGTGGAACCGCAGTAGTAACCTGAGGAGACATTGCCAGGGTTTGACTTGAGGTATCCCATAAGGTTTGCCTTCTTGGTGCTCAGATTAGGGATGCTGACAGCGCCGCAAGGCTGGAAGTTGAATCCGTCCGCATTGAGAAGCGCGATGGTGGCGTTCTTCTTGTCCTTGTCGTAATAAGGCGCATTCTCATTCGTTACGAAAGGAGAAACAGCCTTGCCTACGAGGCCCATAATGTCGTCAGCCGTAGGGATGTGCCATCCCTTAGGGCAGATACCCTGTACGCCTTCCAGGGACTTGGCCTTCTCCTCGCTCTGGATGTCGCCCACCTTGAGGCCGAGAGCGACTTCTGACTGATAGAGATAGCCGTTGGTCTCCAGGGCCTCTTCGCTCTTGCTGAATTCCATACCGTCAGCGGTTGCGTTGAGCACGGTCGGATAGTACACGCCTGCAGTGACATTGTTCACATCGTCGCTTGGAGTGTATCCTTCAGGGAGATAGCGGAGATTCTCGGTCATCCAGACTTTGCCGTCCTTCATCTCTCTTGTGGAATATTTTACACCGTCGAGTTCGACATAGCTTTCCCATACCATAGGAATGAACTCGGTGCTGATGGCTGTGAACTGGTCTCCGAAGCCGATGGATACAGCGATATCCGTGCCTTCATGTTTCTTGAAACTCAGGTTTTTGATAGTCACCATTCCGACGCTCTCTTTGAATTTGACGACAGGAACGATTCCCTCCTCTTCTTCTCCCTCGCGGGTTTGGACCTTGGTGGTGTTGACAAGAACCGTAAGCTCCTGCTTGTCAAATGCTTCCTTGAGGCCCTGGATGGCACTTTCAGGACAGATGCGGAGATTGAACTCGGCCAGTCCGTCCTTGTCGATGGTACCCTTGCCGTCGCTGTACTCAGGAACGAACGAGATGGACTTCACTGCACCTACAGGAGAGTATACAGGGAAGTAGAAAGATGTCCCGTCAGCGAGCGTGATATATGCGTAACCGTTCTCCACGCTGATGCTGCCGATGAGCGTATCGCCATCCTTACCATCCTTACCATCCCCACCATCCTTGCCGTCTTTACCGTTGGTAATATCGATGGAAGTGCCGTTGGAGAAAGTGACCTTGCTTCCGTTTTCAATGTCAGTTACGCCTGTAACTGTAAGTTTGGCATCGACAGCTGCCTGAAGGGTCTTGAGTCCGTTCTGCAGCTCCTGGACATCGCTTTCGAGCTGGTCTACGCGGTCATTGAGATCTGAGCATCCGGCCAGACCCAGAACGAGGACGGCAGATGCGACCATAACTAAAATTCTCTTCATAATCATTTGTGTATTTGGTAGTTAATATTATTCAGCCTCATATCCGACAGCCACTACGCAGAGCACGCTGTAGCAGTCCTTGATGCCGAGCAGGTTACGCAGGTAATCTTCTGCGGTACCCTTCGAAGCATCGTTCTTGTCGCGCAGGCGTCCGCGAATCTGAACCCAGCAGCTGCCCAGTCCGAAAGCGGTGGCCGCGAGCTGGATAAAAGTGGCAGAAATGGAGGAATTCTCCACCCACATATCGGTAGCCTCGCTGTTGCCCAGAACCACGATGGCGGCAGGGGCGTCCTTCACGAAAGTAGCTCCCGAGGTCCTCACCTCCGAAATGGCCGCCAGAGTGTCCTTGTCCTCGATGATGAGGAAGGCCGAGCTCTTGCTGTTCCTGGATGACGGGGCGGTGTCAGCCACGTCTATAATCTTGTCGAGCACTTCACGCTCCACTTCCGCGTCTTTGAAATTCCTGACGCTATGTCTTTTTGCGATGACTTCTGAAAACTCCATAATATTCATATATTTGTACCTGACTTTCGGGTGAGCCCCCGTGGAGGGACGGCCCGAACACGCAAAGATAAGAAGTTGTTTTGAATTAGGGGCTATTTCCAGAGTGAAATGCCCATTATGAGGTATTATGAAAAGAAGGATTATTTGTGTCGCGGCGGCTCTCGCCCTGGTTCTGACAGGTGTGGATGCACGCGCTGACGAAGGAATGTGGATGGTGAATCTTATCTCCAAGGCCCTGGAAGCCAGGATGCAGGAGAAAGGACTGCAGCTCTCCGCGAATGAAATATACAATGCCGAGGCCGGTGGCCTCACCGATGCCGTAGTTTCGATGGACTTCGGCTGCACGGGCAGCATAATTTCAGACGGGGGACTTGTCATCACCAACCACCATTGCGCGTACTCCGATGTCTACAAGCTCAGCACCGACTCGTGCAATTACCTGGAAGACGGCTTCTGGGCGTTCCGCTCGACAGACGAAATCCCGATCGAAGGCAAGAGCATCTACCTGCTGCGCAAAGTCCTCGACGTCACCGACGAGGTCAATGCAGAATTGGCCGAGGCGGACGCCGAAGGCCGGCCAATGGGTTTCCGGAAACTTGCGTACAATCTTGAGAAGAAGTACGCGGCCGAATCAGGCTGCGAGGCTTCGCTCTCTTCGATGTGGGCGGGCAGCAAGTACTATATGGCGCTTTACACGGTCTACAAGGACATCCGCCTCGTCGCGGCTCCTCCGGTGAGTATCGCGGCGTTCGGCGGGGACGTGGACAACTGGGAGTGGCCTCAGCAGAAATGCGATTTCGCGCTATACCGCATCTATACGGCGCCGGGCGGCGCTCCGGCGGAGTATGCAGAAGACAATGTTCCGCTTAAGCCTGTCCGCAAACTCACGATTTCGACTCAGGGCTACAAGGACGGCGACTTCGCGATGGTTATCGGTTATCCCGGAAAGACTGACCGCTACGCCTCGGCTGCGAAGATAAACTACGAAGAGACAGTAAGTTATCCTATTACCAACGAGGTCCGCGCGGCGCAGATGAAGATAGTTTCCGATGCTATGAACGCGGATCCTGCGGTAAGGCTCAAATACTCCGACTATTATTTCACACTCAGTAATATTCAGGAGAACAATGAAGGTATGGTGCAGTGCCTGGGGCGTTTCGGTGTTGCCGCACAGCGCCGCGGGCAGGATGCTCAGCTTCAGAATTGGATTCTTGCGGACAGCGGACGAAGTGAGAAATGGGGTGGCGTTCTGGCGGGATTGGACAGCATTTATGCTGCCATAGAAAGTGCAGACCGCAGCAGAATCTGGTATCGCGAGACGATAGTGCGCGGCACGCGTCTGGCGGTGGTCGCCACGCGTCTGAACTCCTCGCGCCGCAACCTCTCGAATCCGCGTTCGGTGAATATAATGAAGCACAGCGATGCGCAGACCTGTTCTGAACTGGATCTGAAGGTCGAGAAGGAGCTCTTCCGCTACAGCGTCACGAAGTATTACGCCAATGTGGACAAGCACTTCTGGGGAGAGTTCCAGAAGAGTCTGTACGAAGATTATAACGGTGACTGTCAGGCTCTTGCTGACGCGCTCTGGGAGAGCAGCTGGCTTACGGACGAGAAGGGGATCGCGGAGTTCCTGACGAGCGACGGTCCGGAGATGGAGAAATACTGCGACGACTCGCTCTTCAACTTCCTTCAGGAAGTGAAAATCAATGACTTCAATGAAGAGGTAGACCGTCTGCAGGGCGACCGCACCCCGACCGCCCTGGGCAAGGACTATACTCACGCCCTCTATGAAATGCGGAAAGACCTCGGCATCGAGCAATATCCGGACGCAAACTCCACTATGCGACTGACTTACGGAACCGTCGGCGGATACGAGCCGTATGACGGAGTCTATTGTTCGTCCCATTCGACCGCAGACGGCATACTCGAGAAATACGATCCGCAGAATTACGACTATTCCCTCAAACCCGAGTGGAAGTCCCTGCTGGAGACGCAAGGCCGCGGAATGTGGGTCAATTTCCTGACGGACAATGATATAACCGGAGGCAATTCCGGCAGTCCTGTGCTCAACGCGAGAGGAGAGCTCATCGGCCTCGCCTTCGACGGCAACAAGGAGTCGCTCGCGAGCGATGTGGACTACACGCCGCAGTACAACCACTGCGTGAACGTGGATATCCGCTATGTACTCTGGACTCTTCGCCACTATGCGAAGATGGACAGGATTCTTGAAGAAATCGGACAGTTATGAGATTGATAGCCAGTTTATTGCTCTCGCTGTTAGCCTGGAGTCTGGGCGCTGCGCCGACGGGACATACCCTCGCCGGAGTCGTGCTTGACGCCGACGGCAACGCTCCGCTTGCGGGCGTCGTGGTGACTCTGGACGGGGGGACGCTCTGGGCGGTCACTGACGAGAAGGGAGAATTCCGCCTCACGAACGTCCAGAACGGAACCTACACATTGGCAGCGAGCTGCCTGGGATATGTCGACGAGTCGCAGAGCATCAGCGTGAAGGGGGATATGCTCGAGCTCAGATTCGTGATGCACGAGAGCTCGCTCGCGCTGAAGGAAGTCGTCGTGACCGCGCAGAAGGGGAGTGACGCGGTGGGCACTTCGCACACCCTCGGACGCGATGCGCTGAACCATCTTCAGATGTCGAGTATGTCGGATATGGCCTCGCTCCTGCCGGGCGGCAAGACCGTGAACCCCGACCTGACGTCTTCGAGCAGCTTTTCTCTTCGTTCCGGCGGCTCTTCAGCCGCCAATGCAGCATTCTCCACGGCGGTTGAAGTCGACGGCGTACGACTGGGGAACAATGCGGCCTTCGGCTCGATGGGCGGTGTGGACACCCGAAGCATCGCGGTGGACAACGTGGAGTCCGTTGAGATTGTAACCGGCGTTCCTTCAGTGGAATACGGCGATCTGAACAGCGGTATGGTCCGGATTCACACCCGCAAGGGACGCACCCCGCTCCGTGTATCCTTCTCCGTGAACCCACGCACCTACCAGACTTCAGTCTCCAAGGGCGTGGACCTGCAGAAGGACCGCGGCGTGCTGAATGTCAGCGCCGAATGGGCGAAGGCCACGAAAAAACTCATATCTCCTTATGAATCATATACCCGCACGGGCCTCAGCCTGGCCTATTCGAACACATTCGCGGGCAAACTCCGTTTCGAGGCGGGCGTGACCGGAAACCTGGGCGGAATGAACAGCGAGGACGATCCGGATGCATTCTCGGGAGAATACAGCAAGGCTCGCGACAATGCCCTGCGCGCGAACACTTCGCTGACCTGGCAGCTGAACCGGGGCTGGATCACGAGCCTGAAATTCGAGGGCTCGGTGAACTATGCCGACAACCGTACCCACGACCATAAATTCAATACCTACGGATCCGTCCAGCCTTCTGTCCACGCCGAGAACGAGGGATACTATCTGGCTGATCGTCTGCCGCTTACCTATTATTCGGATCAGATTGTGGACTCCAAGGAGCTTGACTATGCCGCCTCCTTCAAATACGACTGGGACCGCCGTTTCGGCGAGATCAGAAGTCATCTGAAAGCGGGAGTCCAGTGGAAGGCGAACGGAAACGTCGGCCAGGGAGAATGGTACGAAAATCCCGAATTGGCCGCGAACGGGTACCGGCCGCGGCCGTACAGCGACTACCCCTTCATGCACAACGTCTCGTACTATGCGGAGGAGGATCTCACGCTGCCTCTCGGAAGCACCCGGCTGCAGCTGGTGGGCGGTCTGCGAATGGAGACGGTCTACATCAAGGGCAGCAGCTACAAGGATATGAATACGCTCTCGCCGCGATTCAACGCGAAATGGACTCTGTCAGACGGTCTTGCGCTGCGCGCCGGATGGGGCATAACGGAGAAACTGCCTTCCTTCTACATCCTTTACCCGAAGCAGGAGTACCGCGACATCCAGACTTTCGGATTCTCGCACGGCGAATCTTCTTCCTATGTGTATTATACTCAGCCATATAGCGTGCTCTATAACGAGAATCTGAAATGGCAGCGCGGCCGCAATGCGGAAGTGGGCATCGACGCATCGCTGCTCGGCACGAAGGTCTCGCTCGTCGGATTCTGGAACCGCACGCTCTATCCTTAC
>CAVCSJ010000078.1:0-9839 GCA_963604895.1 bacterium | reverse complement strand
AGCTTATTGGCCGAGCTGGCGGCGAAAGTCGCCACGCTCGCCTTCAGAGACTCGAGGTCCGAGACCATCTTGCCGAAGCTGCGCGAAGTGCATATCGTCTTGTTTCTCAGAACTTCCGCCGTGTCGATGCAGGGCGTGCCGTTCAGCTCCAGCCACGTCTGCACGCCGGGTTTGGTCAGGTTCGCACGCACCCACGCTTCGCTCCTGTCCGCGAACTCGAGCGGTGTGCGTATGCCGCAGGCGGCCAATCTCGCATAGGTCTGACGGCCGATTCCCCATATGTCCGCGAGGTCGAAGAGCTCGAGGGCCTTGCGGCGTCTGATTTCCGTATCTATCAGACAGACACCGCGATAGCCCTTGTACTGCTTGGCGTATTTGCTGCCCATTTTGGCGAGAGTCTTCGTAGGGGCGATGCCGATGCTGACGGGAATGTCGGTCCAGAGCCGGATTTTTTCCCTTACCTCCCGCATCAGTTCCACGAGGTCGTAATGCTTTTCGTAGCCCCTCAGGTCGCAGAAACTCTCGTCTATGCTGTAGTTCTCAACGCGGGCGACACTCTGTCGCAGAATGCTTGTAATGCGCTTGCTCATAGCGGCATAGAGCATCATATTCGTCGAAAAGACTTCCACCCCGTATTTCTGTATGGTCTTCCGGACCTCGAATGCGCGGTCTCCGCGGTGCAGTCCAATGGCCTTGGCCTCGGGCGTGAGCGCGACTATGATGCCGTCGTTGCTTGACAGCACCACGACCGGCTTGTCCTTCAACCCCGGATGAAACACCCTTTCCACCGAGCAGAAGAAGCTGTTGCAATCCACCAGCGCGTACATAGTTACTTTTCTTCCTCTTCCTCTCTATTTTTCCCTCTTCTCCATCTCTACAGCCTCGGCTTGTGGATTATATACGACACTGTACCCCAGACCGAGAAACTGTCATCCTCGGTGATGCGGATGCGGGGATAGTCGGGATTCGCCGGCACAAGCCAGCCGCAACCGTCTCCGTCCTTTTCGAAACGCTTCAGCGTATATTCTCCATTCAGCTCACACACAGCCACTTCCGAGGGCGTAGGGTTGCGGTGGCTCTTGTCCACGATGATTATGTCGCCGTCATTGATTCCGGCATCGATCATCGAATTTCCCGCCACCCTTATAAGGTAGCTCGCCTCCGGGTGCGGACAGAGCATACGCAGAAGTTCTATATCCTGCGCCTTCTCGTCGTTGTCGAGCGGGATAGGAAAGCCCGCCCTGATCCCGAGGTCGAAGAACGGCAGCCGCAGACCGCCCCTGACGGCCGTCGCCGGAATGATGTTTCCAACTGCTTTGCCAGTACCCCCCGAGTGCATCGCACGGGCGATGCAGCCGCGGATGAAGTCGGTCTTGTTCTCCTGACGGTCAATCACTTCCGCCATCTCTCCGGGCGCGCGGAAGGTATACAGCCGGCTGTCACCCGCGGGCCTCCCTGCCCCCGCGCGTCTGCCCCCGCGCCCGCCTTTTTTAGTTTCTTCTTTCTTCACGTCACTCATATAATCACTTTGCTCCAGACATCACTCTCGACTGCAAATATAGCAATACTTTTGAAATTCGTATTACAAAAATCAAAAAAAGTTGACGCCCCCCCCTCCAGGATTTTTCACAAAGGGAAGGCGGTCAAATCATTATGCTTTTGCTCAGATGACTATAAGTAACAGAGATATAAACAGATAGAGACGTCGATAAAAAGTCGGCGTCTCTATTACTGTGCGGGTGAAGGGACTCGAACCCATACGCACGAAGGCACCAGATCCTAAGTCTGGCTTGGCTACCAATTACAACACACCCGCATTGCAGCCGCAAATCTATAATTTTATTCCGTTATTTCCAAAACTAAAGAAGTTGACAACCGCTCGCGGCCCGTAGTCGGTGCATCGAAAGGCACAAAATCGCCGAAAAACGTGTCCTTCGATGTACCGCATCAGTCCTGGCCCCGCCTCAGGCCCGATGACCGCGCCAGGCAGAGATGACAAAAATGTTAGCAAATCTTTCAAGTTTGATTAACTTTGCGGATATGATAGCACAAGACCAGATAAAAGACCTACATACACGCGTCGCCGCATTGCACGACTGCCTCGCCATCGAGGACAAGCGCAAGCAGGTGAGCGCCCTGGAAATCCAGACCCAGGCCCCTGATTTCTGGAACGACCCCAAGGCCGCCGAAGCCTTCCTCAAGAAAATGAACCTCATAAAATCTTGGGTTACAGACTATGACGCGGCGAAAGCGGCCACAGACGACCTCGATGTCCTCTACGAGTTCGCCTCCGAGAGCGGCGCAAGCGAAGAAGCCGAGACCGACGAGTCCAGAGAACTCGCCCAGGCCTGCCAGGCCGCAGAGAAGAAAGTCGAGGCCCTCGAGCTCCGCAATATGCTCGGCGCAGAAGGCGACAACCTCGGCGCGGTCCTCACCATAAACAGCGGCGCGGGCGGCACGGAGGCCAATGACTGGTCTGCGATGCTCCTGAGGATGTACCTTCGCTGGGCCGAGCGCAACGGCTACAAAACCACTGTCACAGAAATGGTTGACGGCGATGAGGCCGGCATAAAGTCCACCACCGTCGAGATTGAGGGCGACTACGCCTACGGCTATCTCAAGGCAGAAAACGGCGTGCACCGCCTCGTCCGCATCTCTCCGTTCAACGCCCAGGGCAAGCGTCAGACGACCTTCTCGTCCGTTTTCGTCTACCCGCTCGTCGACGACACCATAAACATTGAAATCAAAGACTCCGACCTCGAGTGGGACACCTTCCGCAGCGGCGGCCACGGCGGCCAGAACGTGAACAAAGTCGAAACCGGCGTGCGCGTAAGGCATCTTCCGACCGGCATCGTCGTGGAAAACACCGAGGGACGCACGCAGATCGGCAACAAGGAGAATGCACTTCGCATCCTCAAATCGCGTCTCTATGACCTTGAGCTCCGCAAGCGTCAGGAAAAGCAGGCGGAACTCGAAGGCCAGAAAAAGCGCATCGAGTGGGGCTCGCAGATCCGTTCCTACGTCCTGCACCCGTACAGAATGGTCAAGGACCTGCGCACCGGCTACTCGACCGCCGACACCCAGGGCGTGCTCGACGGCGACCTGAACGAGTTTATGAGGCGCCTGCTGATGCAGCAGGGCAGCGGCAGCTCCGTTCCTGTCGAGGACATCGATTAGCAGGCCGGCACAGCCGTCCAATAATTGAAGAAAGATATCAAATAGTTAAATTTCATAAACATTATGGCAGAATTCAAATATGCACCTATGTTCCAGCTCGGTCCGGACAAGACTGAGTATTACAAGATTCCGGGTTCCGAGAAATTTGTCAGCACAGCTGACTTCGAAGGTCATCCTATCCTGAAAATCCAGGAGGAAGCCCTCACCCTTATGACCCGTACCGCCTTCAGAGACGTATCCTTCCTCCTGCGCCGCTCCCACAACGAGCAGGTGGCCAAGATTCTCCACGACCCTGAGGCATCTGAAAATGACAAATATGTAGCTCTCACCTTCCTTCGCAACGCGGAGGTGGCCGCAAAGGGCAAACTCCCTCTCTGCCAGGACACCGGCACCGCCATCGTTCACGGCGAAAAGGGCCAGCAGGTCTGGACCGGCGGCTGCGATGAGGAAGCCATCTCCCTGGGCGTCTACAAGACCTACACCGAGGAGAATCTCCGCTACAGCCAGAACGCCCCTCTGGATATGTATAAAGAGGTTAACACCAAATGCAACCTCCCTGCCCAGATCGACATCGAGGCCACCGAAGGTATGGAATACCGTTTCCTCTGCGTCACCAAGGGCGGCGGCTCAGCCAACAAGACATACCTCTATCAGGAGACCAAGGCCCGTATCCAGAACCCCGGAACCCTCGTTCCTTTCCTCGTTGAAAAGATGAGGAGCCTGGGAACAGCGGCCTGCCCTCCTTACCATATAGCTTTCGTCATTGGCGGAACCTCCGCCGAGAAGAATCTGCTCACCGTCAAGCTCGCGAGCACGCACTATTATGACGAACTCCCGACGACGGGCGACGAGACCGGCCGCGCATTCCGCGACACCGCGCTCGAAGCTCAGCTGCTCGAGGAGGCTCACAAGATCGGCCTCGGAGCGCAGTTCGGCGGCAAGTATATGGCTCACGATGTGAGAGTTATACGTCTGCCTCGCCACGGAGCGAGCTGCCCTGTCGGTCTCGGCGTAAGCTGCTCGGCTGACAGAAACATCAAGTGCAAGATCACAAAAGACGGCGTCTGGATCGAGAAGATGGACGACAAGCCTTACGAGCTCATTCCTGAGGAGCTTCGCCAGGCGGGCGAGGGCGAGGCCGTGAAGGTCGACCTGAACCGCCCGATGCGCGAGGTCTGCAAGCAGCTGAGCCAGTACCCTGTCAGCACGCGTCTGAGCCTGAACGGCACCATCATCGTGGGCCGCGACATCGCTCACGCCAAGCTCAAGGCGAGACTCGACGCCGGCGAAGACCTGCCGCAGTATATGAAGGACCACCCGATCTACTACGCCGGCCCTGCCAAGACGCCTGCAGGAATGCCTTGCGGCTCTATGGGGCCGACCACGGCCAATCGTATGGATCCGTACGTGGATGAATTCCAGGAGCACGGCGGCTCGCTGATTATGCTCGCCAAGGGCAACCGCACCCAGCAGGTTACAGATGCCTGCAAGAAGCACGGCGGCTTCTACCTCGGCTCCATCGGCGGCCCTGCAGCCATTCTTGCCCAGAACAACATCAAGAGCATCGAGTGCGTGGAGTACCCTGAGCTCGGTATGGAGGCCATCTGGAAGATCGAGGTCGAGGATTTCCCTGCATTCATCCTCGTGGATGACAAGGGCAACGACTTCTTCAAGAAACTCGGATTATAATAATGGAAACTCCTTTCATCTATAACAAGTACGTCACCGGGAAGAATTTCATCGGCCGCCGCAGCGACAGCACGGTTCTTTCGAATCTGCTGTCCGCCGGCGAAAACGTGACAATCTACGAACCCCCGAAGAGCGGCAAGATGTCGCTCGTGGAGCAGACGCTCTTCAATATGCGCATCCAGGGGAAGCATTTCCTCGTGGCGGAGATTGACTTGCTGGATGTCAGGAGTTGCGAAGCATTCCTGAGGCGTTGGGGCAATGCGGTGATACGCTGCTATGCCACCACGCCTTCGGAATACTCCGATATCGTGAAGACTCATCTGGAAGGGACGCATTTCGTCTTCGACGAGGAGGTCTATTCCCGGACGGATGAGATACTCTCCACAAACTGGGATGTGGACGAGGATGACGTGAAAGCAATGCTCACTCTTCCGTACAGGCTTGCGCAAAATAATGATTCACAGCTTTTTGTGCTTGTAGAGGAGTTTCAGAACCTGGAGTTTGTTCCGGAAGGGGAGCGGATTTTCAAGATTCTGGAAAACGTCTTCCGCGAAACCAGGTCCTCCGGTCTGAACCGCAAATGTCCGATGATTCTCACCGGCTCGCGCGTGAACGCGATGAAGGAGATCTTCGAACATCACAAGTTCTTCTACCGCCAGGTGGAGCATCTTCCGCTTCAGAAAGTCGACGAAAAGGAGATTATCGACCACATTATCAAGGGTTTCCTCTCCAGCGGCAAGGTCATCGACCGAAACCTCCTTTTCGGCGTCTGCAAGCTCTTCGACAACAACCTATGGTACATCAACCATTTCACCTCCATCTGCGATTCGCTCTCGAAGGGGTACATAATGGAGCCTGTCCTGCTCGACGCGCTCGATATGCTGATGTCCATCCACGAGCCCCGCTTCACTGCGATGATGAGCGACCTCACGACCTTCCAGATCAACCTTCTGCGAGCCGTTGTGGACGGATACACCAAGTTCAGCAGCGCCGAGACGATTTCTCTCTACGGGCTGAGTTCCTCAGCCAATGTGCGCCGCCTCAAAGACGCTCTCTGCAAGAAGGAGATTCTGACCTTCGACGACAAGGATGAGCCCGTCATAATGGACCCGCTATTCAGGTACTGGGTGATGAAGAAATATTTTCATATGAAAGTGGACCTCTAGTCCACTTTTTTTGTCGGAGATTATCACTAATTTTGCATCCCCGAATAAAACGAACTATATGAAATCATTGAAGGAACTTTACAAGATCGGAAAAGGTCCGTCCAGCAGCCATACGATGGGCCCCAACAAGGCTGCAAAGGACTTCGCCCTCCGTCATCCGGATGCGGCCTCGTTCGAGGTAACTCTCTACGGGAGCCTCGCGGCCACCGGCAAGGGCCATCTTACCGATGTTGCCATCGAGGAAGTTCTCGAGCGCATTGCTCCGGTCACCATAGTCTGGAAGCCGGAGATTTTCCTGCCTTTCCACCCCAACGGAATGAATTTCAGGTCTTTCGACTCCTGCGGAAACGTCACGGACGAGTGGACTGTCTACAGTGTCGGCGGCGGGGCTCTTTCCGAGGGCAAGGCTGACGACAAGTACGATACGCCTGAAGTTTACGAGATGAACACCCTCTCCGAGATCCAGAAATGGTGCGAGGATACCGGCCGCAGCTATTGGGAGTATGTGGACCAGTGCGAAGGCCCGGAAATATGGGATTATCTTCAGGAAGTCTGGGAGGCGATGCAGGCCTCGGTGGAAAGGGGGCTGGACCACGAAGGCGTGCTCCCCGGGCCTCTTAACCTGCCCCGCAAGGCCCCTATCTATTACGTAAAGGCGACGGGCTACAAGAAGACTCTGCAGACCAGGGGGCTTGTCTATGCCTACGCCCTGGCTGTCAGCGAGGAGAATGCATCGGGCGGCGTCATCGTGACCGCTCCTACCTGCGGTTCGAGCGGCGTGATGCCTGGAGTCCTGTATCATCTTGCCAAAGGCCACGAATTCAAGGATATAAAGATTCTTCACGCTCTGGCCACAGGCGGCCTGATAGGAAATATCGTGAAGCAGAACGCTTCCATTTCCGGGGCCGAGGTGGGCTGTCAGGGCGAAGTCGGTGTGGCCTGTGCTATGGCCTCTGCCGCTACCAGCCAGATTTTCGGGGGCAGTCCTTCGCAGATAGAATATGCCGCTGAGATGGGACTGGAGCATCATCTGGGTATGACCTGCGACCCTATCTGCGGGCTTGTCCAGATTCCGTGCATAGAGAGAAACGCGTTCGCGGCCACCAGAGCCCTGGATTCGAATCTCTATGCGGCATTCTCTGACGGCAAGCACCGTGTGTCTTTCGACCACGTCGTGGAGGTTATGAAACAGACCGGCAAGGATCTGCCTTCCCTTTACAAGGAAACCAGCACCGGCGGCCTGGCGAAGAATTTCAAGCAGTACAAGTAGGGGAGTGTCAGGCTTTTTGAGTGAAAATTATTCAGGTTTTTCTTTGAGTTCGGGAAAATATTCCTATCTTTGCACCCGCTAAAATAAAAGGAGGTGATTTTAAGATGATTATAGTACCGATTAAGGAAGGCGAAAATATCGAAAGAGCTCTTAAGAAGTTCAAGAGAAAGTTCGAGAAGACAGGTGCCGTACGCGAGCTTCGCGCACGCAAGAATTTCGAGAAGCCTTCAGCAAGGAAGAGAGTGGCTATGCAGAAAGCCATCTATGTACAGCATCTCCGTCTTATGGAGGAGCAGTAATTCGAAATATCGAATCATAATATAAGAGGCTGACTAAAAAAGTCAGCCTCTTTTTTGGTGTTTATGGTCTCAAACCACTTCCGCCCTGGAGCGTAATCGTTTCGCCTGTAACATAATGTGCATCTTCTGAGGCGAGGAATACGCATACGCGGCCGATGTCGTCTGCAGGATCGGCGAAGCGGCCGAGCGGAATGCCCTGGATGGTCTTCTCGAAAAGCTCAGGATAGTTCTTCTTCCACTCCTGAAGGCTCTCGGTCATTGCCAGCGGACATACCACATTGACTCTCACACCGTCAGGCCCCCACTCTGCGGCCGCGACTCTCGAAAGCCCGCGGATGCCCTCCTTGGCTGCGGCGTAGGATGACTGGCCGAGCTTGCCGAAGAGGCCTGCGCCGGATGCGAAATTGATAACTGAACCTTTGGTCTCCTTCAGTGCCGGGAAGCACTCGCGCATATAGAAGAACGCCGCATAGAGACCGGAATAGATGGCGAGGTCGAAATCCTCCTGGGTGTGCTCCACGAGCTTCAGGCCCGATTTTGACGTCTGGGCATTGTTTACCAGAGTATTGATCTTTCCGAAATGTTCCAACGCCTTGGCTACCACCATCTTCACGCTCTCTTCGTTCGCACCGTCAGCGACAATCGGCAGCACTTCCACGCCATACTCGCTCTCAAGCTTCTGTTTGGCGCTCAGCAGTCTGGATTCCGTTCTTCCTGTGATGACCAGATTCGAGCCTTCCTTTGCGAATGCTGTGGCAAGGCCGAAACCTATCCCTTTGCCGCCACCCGTGATGAGGGTGACATTTCCTTTCAGTCTCATATAGAATTTCCTTTTTAGATATTACTAACCGCACGCCCTGCACTGCAAAAATCATTCCCTCCGGCTGTAGCAAAATAATGAAAACAGCCACGGAAAATCGCTCTCCCGTGGCTGTCGTACATAACCTACTATATGGATACTCTATTTGAAGAGCAGCTGTGCGAATGTGTTCAGATAATAGCGCCAGTTGTACCAGACGTGTCCGCCGTCAGAAGCGAAGAGAGTGTACTCCATATCGTTGCGCTTGAGAATCTGCTCCATAACCTCGGTGCCCGGCCAGGCGAAATCCGCTGTACCGCAGCCGATCCAGTAGAGCTTGTAGCCGGCCTTCTTGATGCCCTGCATCTGAGCGTCCACATTCTCGCCGTCACGAAGACCGCAGGACATAGGGCAGATGTAGTCGAATACGCCAGGGAAAAGCATTGTAGCGCTGGTGGTATGACCGCCGCCCATTGAAAGGCCGGCGATGGCGCGGCTTGCCTTGTTAGGGATGGCGCGGTAGTTCTTCTCGATGAAAGGAATGATTTCCTTTACGAGGCTGGTTACATAGGCATTAGCCATCTGAGGATCGTTTCTGTCGATGGTCTTGACAGGAAGATCCAGCGTGCAGGCTGCCTGCTGGCCAGGATTGCCGTTAGGCATAACCACGATCATAGGCTTTGCGAGGCCCTTCTCGATAAGGTTGTCGAGAATCTGGGCTGCACGGCCCATTGATGTCCAGGCTTCCTCGTCGCCGCCGCCACCGTGAAGGAGGTAGAGAACAGGATACTTGGTCTTCTTGGAAGTCTCGTAACCGTAAGGAGTATAGACAGTCATACGGCGGTTGATGCCGAGCAGGGCGCTGTCGTACCATACGTGTGAAACGGTTCCTCTGTGATTGGCTTCCTTGTAGTTCTGGGAGCGCTCGCCGTCGATGAGGAGCATACTCAGATAACGGGTACCGTCACGCTGCATAAGAACATTGGAAGGGTCGCTTACGGAAACTCCGTCCACATAGAAATTATAAGTGTAGATTTCAGGAGAAGGAGCAGGAATCTTTACTTCCCATACATTCTCAGGACCTCTCTTGAGGGCGATCTGGTCGCCGTAGCCCGGCATCCAGGAACCGTACATAGTTACCTGTGTGGCGTAATCCGCCTTGAGACGGAATGTTACGCTGTCATTCTGAACTTCAGGAGAAACGATGACCTTGCGTCCGCCGAAGGCGAAGTTGGTGAGCTCCTGTGCGCTTGCCGAGAACACTACGAGGGCGGCAGCGAGGATGGTTAAAATTTTCTTCATAAATGTTGGAGATTAGAGTGTTATAATTGGACGCATCGCGGAGCGTGCGGCCGTGGTTATCAATTATTTGAAGATTCTCTGTGCGAGCGTGTAGAGGTCTGCGCGCCACGTGGTCCAGCTGTGGCCGGCCTGCGCGT
>CAVCSJ010000077.1:0-9843 GCA_963604895.1 bacterium | reverse complement strand
TGAAGTTGACACCTTCGATCGAGCAGCCGGGTTCGGCGTTGCAGAGCATTCGCTCAGCGCCGTTGCCGAACGGGAAGATGCTGATGCCGGCGCTGCCCGGGGCGATGCTCTTAGCGAGTTCGTTGATTTCGTCATAGTCGGCGCCGGTCGGGGCGACGCTGCGCTTCATCCAGGAGTTCAGGCAGCCGGTGCCGTTGATGCAGAGGAGCACGCCGAGGCGCGGAGCGGCTGCGCTGTGGTTCACGTGCGCGAAGATGTTCACGCGCGAGTCGCTATCGTAGGTGACAGTGTCGCTGATGCCGTAAACTACGCCGGAAGTGCCTGCGGTAGAGGCGATTTCGCCGGGTTCGAAGACGTTAAGCGAGAGGGCGTTGTTCGGCTGGTCGCCGGCGCGGTAGGTCACCGGAGTGCCTTCGGCCAATCCGAGTATGTCGGCGGCTTCTTTGCTCAGGTGGCCCTGGTCGGCGAAGGTCGGGCAGATTTCTGCCAATACGTCAGAGTCGATGCCGTATTCCTTCAGCAGTCGGCCGGCGAGGGCGTTTTCTCTGAAGTCCCAGAACATTCCTTCGGAAAGTCCTGATACTGTGGTGTGTATCTCGCCGGTGAGTTTCATTGCGATCCAGTCGCCGGGGAGCATTATCTTGTAGATTCTGTCGTAAATCGCGCGCTCGTTCTGGCGTACCCAGGCGAGCTTGGAGGCGGTGAAGTTGCCCGGAGAGTTCAGCAGATGGCTGAGGCAGTTCTGCTCGCCGATGTTTTCGAAGGCCTTGCGGCCAATCTCGACAGCTCTCGAGTCGCACCAGATAATCGAAGGGCGGAGGACTTTGCGGTCGCGGTCAATGCATACGAGGCCGTGCATCTGGTAGGAGATGCCTATGGCTTTTATGTCCTGCTTATTTATCCGGCTCTGGTTCAGGACGGATTTCGTGGCGAGGACGAGGTTGTCCCACCACATCGAGGGCTCCTGCTCGGCCCAGCCCGGCTTGAGGGCCATTATCGGGGCTTCTTTTTCCGGAAAGAAGGCGCTGGCGACGCATCTGCCGTTTTCGGCGTTCACGAGGGAAGCTTTTACTGAGGAGCTTCCTATGTCATAACCAAGTAGATACATATTGTTTGCGGGTTTAAATCATATTCTTCTTAAAGGCCTTTTTATCATAGCGGTAGAGGCGGGCGGCGCGGTGCCTCTGGCCGGTTTCCTTTTCTTCGAGCGGAACCACGTAAGGCATCTGGGAGACTTTCTTGTGGAAATTGCCGGGATCGACCTTGGTGCGGTAGACTATCTCGTAGAGTTTGCGGAACTGAAGGATAGTGAACTTCTTGGGGAGGAGCTGGAAGATGTATTCGTTATTGAAGTAGGCCTCTTTCGCGAAGTATTCCACGGCGGCTGTGACGATCTGGTTATGGTCGAAGGCCAGCTGGGGAAGGTTGTCGGTGGGGGCCCAGAAAAGGGAGGAGTCCTTTTTGTTGTTTGACGTCAGGGTTTTGTTGATTCTGAGGATGGCGATGTAGGCCACGGTGACGATGCGCCGGACGGTTTCGTTCTGGGAGCGTTCGAGCCACTGGATGTCATCGGGGTTAGAGGTTCTGGTGAGGGACCCGAAGGCCTGGAACTGTTCCATTTCGACTCCGGCCATTCCGGTGTAGTCTTCCATAATGCGGGAGGCTGCCTGGTCGAGGTTTTCATCGGCGTAGATGAGGCTGCCAGGGAGTTTCATATCGTGCAGTTTGAAGTCGTTTCTCTTGAGGAGGAGGACGTTCAGTCTGTCGCCGTCGAATCCGAGGATTACGCAGTCTACGGAGATGTGGTTAAGGGCGAATGGTCTTTTGGAGTCGCTGGTCATACGTTTATGTGGTTCGTTGCTGCAAATATATGATTAATTTTTTAAAAACAAAAATATATTTTCTTATAATTCTTTCACTTTCAGTTGGTTATATATTTGCTATTTACAATAAGTACTTAGAGTTATTGTATTTTATACAACGAGCCGCACGGCGGCGCTCACCCTTAAACCGCACTCATTTAGGGATTTCGTGGGTTTCGGGGCGTGTGAATTAGTGTTGTCGGAGCGCGGCGGACATAATGTAAATTTACAATAACGCCGCGGTGTGGTTTCGACAGGCTCAACCACCGCAGGATTGGACGCGGAGCGGCCGGGAAGATCTAGTTCAGGAAGTTGGAGAAGAAGATTATGAGGATGGCGAGGGGCGCGAGGTAGCGGATGGCGAAGTAGAGGGCCGGGAACCAGCGTGCGTTCACCTTGCCGCCGTTCGTGAGCTCGTCGCGGACGTCTTCGCGCTTCATTTTCCAGCCGACGAAGAGGACCACCAGGATGGCGCCCAGAGTGAGAAGGATATTGGACGAGAACGCATCGATGGCGCCGAAGGCATTGATGCTGAATACACTGACGAGACCGAGCGTCCAGATGAGTGCGAACGCTACGATGCAGGCGGGACGTCTTTTCATATGCCTTTCCTCGATGAGGTATGCCACGAGGACTTCAATGAGGGAGACGGTGGAGGTCATCGCGGCGATGATCATCACGAAGAAGAAGATCGCGGAGACGATGGAACTGAGAGCGACGGACTTTTCACCCATACTGATGAAGACGTTCGGGAGGGTCTGGAAGATGAGACCCGGGCCGGAGCTCGGCTCTACGCCGGACGCGAAGACGGCGGGCATTATCGCGAAGCCGGCGAGGATAGCGAACATCAGGTCGGCGACTGCGGTGCCGGCGCCGGTCGTGAGAAGGTTCTCGCTGCGCTTGACGTAGGACGAGTAAGTGAGGATGATGCCCATTCCGAGGGACAGGGAATAGAAGCTCTGGCCGAGCGCGAAAGTGAAGGTTTTGGCCGTAAGTTTCGAGAAATCAGGCTTGAGCAGATACTCCACTCCCCTCTCGGAGCCAGGCATATTGAGCGAATAGATCATAATGAACACTATCAGCACGAAGAGGGCCGGGATGGAGAATTTGCTGAATTTCTCGATGCCGCTCTTGACGCCGAAAGCCACGATAGCTGCGGAGATGCCGAGGAAGACAGTATTGAATATCAGGACTTTCCAGCCGGAAGGAATGAATTCTCCGAAGTGAAGACCGAAGGATTTGACGAAGTATTCGCAGGCCCAGCCGCCCACTACGCTGTAGTAGGAAACGATGATGGTCGGGGCGAGTATGGAGATGAGACCCAGGACTTTCCAGCCGCTGCCGGGGGCGAGGACCTTCATAGAGCCGATGGCGTTGGCGCGGCTGCGGCGGCCGATGACGGATTCAGCGAGGAAGATAGGCAGTGATAGGAGGAAGGAACAGAAGATGTAGACGAGCACGAAGGCGGCGCCGCCGTATTCTCCTACCATATAAGGGAATCTCCAGATGTTACCGAGGCCGATTGCCGAGCCTGCAAATGCCATAATGACGGCAGCGCGGCTGCCGAAGTTTTCTCTTGTCTCCATAAGTACTACTAGCTAATTTCCGCTAAGTTAGGATTTTTTGGATACGGCGACAACACTTTGGTAGTTTTTTCTTGCATTTCTCGCGGAGACTGCTAATTTTGCACAAGTTTATAATGTAAAGTTGCAGCCCCGGGCGGGCTGAGATCAGTCAGCAGTTTATTAAATATAAGTATTATGAAGAAGGTTAATTTGCTTTTGTGCGGCCTCGCCGTTGTCTTTGCGGCCGCTTCGTGTGACAAGAACAGCACAACTCCCGAACCGGAACCAACTCCGGAACCAGAACCGGAACCAGAACCGGAAGTGGTGGTCAAGCCTGTGGACCTGAGCGAGGGCGGCACAGCCAACTGCTACTATGTTTCCAAGGCCGAGTGGTATTCGCTTAACGCCACGGTGAAGGGCAACGGTGCTGCTACAGAAGGACTTGATGCTCCGGAAGCCATCGCCCCGACAGGCGCAAAGCTCGTCTGGGAGACCGAAAAGGGACTCATCTCCAATATCGCTTTCGAGGACGGCAAGATTTCGTTCAACGTTTCCGAACAGAAGGGTAACGCGCTTATCGCAGCCACCGACGATACCGGCACCATTCTCTGGAGCTGGCATATCTGGGTTCCTGAGGACAAGCTCGACTCAGTGGAGACCAAGAGCGGTTATTTTATGGCCAATATGAACCTCGGTGCCTTGAAGTCCGAGGCAACGGGCGACGTAAAGCCTTACGGTATGCTCTACCAGTGGGGCCGCAAGGATCCGTTCCCTGCCTCCCCTACCGTCACAGGTACGACTGCCACCGTCGGCGCTCCGCTTTATGATGCCGATGGCAAAGAGGTAAGCATCAAGAATTCATCCTGGACCGACACGAACAACAATTCCATCGCCTACGCGATCGCTCATCCTACGGTCTGCCTGTCGAACTATTCGCAGTATGTCACCAGCAGGGACTGGATTGCAGCCGCAAACAGCAATGACACTCTCTGGGGCAATCCTACGGGCGACCAGAGGGACAGCGAGAACAATTATGCGAACAAGGGCGCCAAGTCTTACTATGATCCGTGCCCGGTCGGCTACCGCGTACCTCCTGCAGATGTGTTCAGATATTTCACGGCTTCCGGCGGATATTCCGAGACTATTTCAGATTACGACATTGCAGACGCTAACGGCGACGGCACCGTGGATACGAACGACTACAACTACGGCTGGTATTTCAATATGAAGGAAGGTAGCCAGTATTTCCCTGCCGCGGCGCGCTATGACGGTTCATACGCAATGCTTTACGGTTCAAAGAGCGGCGAGTGGGGTTCGTATTGGGCGAACTGCCCTGCCACCTCAAGCGCGCAGACCGCGGGCGGCACAGCTTTCTGCGCACTTGCGTTCCAGAAGGTCACCGCCGGCACCTCGACTTCGCCGAACGGCGTAGCCAGCAAAGCGGACGCTTACTCCGTGAGATGCGTGAGAGAGTAGTTTGGCGCTAGCGAGTACAGTTTGCGAGTTACTGATTGGACGGGCGGGAGCCCGTCCAATTTTTGTTTCGTGCCGACTGCATAAAACGCAAATTTTGCGCGTGCAGAATGTAAAAATAATATAGGCTTCAGATTACAATCCATAAGCATACCCCGAAATCTGGCTTACAAATCAAAAGAATCGGATACCGTAATAATTATTAAATATTTTTAGAATAATAATTATACATTGAAAGTCAGCCTATTAATTTTTTTTAAAAACTCTTGTTTTTTTGTTTTTTATTCTCTATCTTCGCTCTCACTACCTTGAGTATAAGTAGATTATACCCATTGTGCGCCTGGTGCGCCTTCGAAATATTACATTTTGCAAGCTATAAAACTTGCACTTGGGGAGGAAAACATATATTGTATTACCTATTATATATAAGTCAAACTATTCAATTTTAGGACTTATGAGTAAAAAACTGTTTTCTTTATTGCTGTGCTTCTGCATCGGTATCGGCACAGCGTTCGCGCAGAACATCACCGTCACAGGTACGGTCACATCTGCGGAAGACGGACTCCCGGTAGTCGGAGCATCCGTATTTGTACAAGGAACAAGCAATGGTGCCGTGACCGACATTTCCGGCCAGTACCTGCTTAAGAATGTTCCTGCAGGAAGCACCCTGGTATTCTCCTGCATCGGAATGACCGATGTCACCAAGCCCGCAGCAAGCGAGGTCAACGTCGTTCTGGCCGTTGACAATGAGCAACTTGACGAAGTCGTAGTCACAGCTCAGGGCCTTACCAGGAAGCAGAAGGCCATCGGTTATTCCGCACAGACGATGACCTCGGACGAACTTACCGTGACACACAGCGCAGACCTCGGAAACTCCCTGGCCGGTAAGGTTGCGGGAGCACAGTTCTGGGGCGGCGCAGGTTCCACCTTCAACGAAGGTAAGATCATCCTGCGCGGTACAACATCCTACAGCGATGCACAGGGTAGCGAGCCTATCTACGTAGTGGACGGAGCCATCGTTTCAAGAGCATCTGTCAGCATGGAGGATGTAGAGAGCCTCAACGTGCTCAAAGGACCTTCTGCGACAGCACTTTACGGCTCCCGCGGAGCCAATGGTGCCGTAGTCATCACGACCAAGAAGGCTGCAGACGGCAGAAGTACCGTAGAATTCTCCACAACGACATCCGTCGAGACCTACTACAACCATTTCGACGTGAATGATCTCTATGGTGGTGGTTCTACAGCCGCCAACATCACCTATTACGCATCCAAGGCCGAAGATCCTTATGCAACAGACTGGACTTCTGTAGCCAACCTGTTCGATGACCTCGGAGACGGCACTTATGCAATGGATTACGCTGATGACGAGAACTGGGGACCGCGTTATGACGGCACTTCTCTCGTGCGTTCCGCCCTTTCCTGGGACCCGACATCAAGCAAATACGGCAAGGCCGACACCTGGGAGGCACGAATGAACCTCAGGGACCTCACCCGCACCGCCTGGTCTAACAATACCAGCATCGCCTTCTCAAAGGCCGGCAACGGTTACCGCACCCGCGTATCCTTCAACAATGTCGATCGTCAGGGTATCCTCTATAACTCCAACGCCACCCGCCGTTCGTTCAGCATCACATCCTCGTTCCAGCCGGCCAAATGGCTCAATGCCGACGTCAGCTACCGCTATCGTTACCGCAAGAACAAGAATGCGTCCAGCGAAGGTTACAACGCTACAGGAAACTACATAGGCGACTTCACACAGTGGGGACAGACGAATGTCGATATCGCCGAGCAGAAGGACTATGAGATGCCTGACGGAAGCTGGAGAAGCTGGAATATCGTCAGCACAGATGACCTCACCGCAAACTTCCACGATAACCCGTTCGCCGTGATGTACACCAGAAACGTCTACAGCTACAGCGACTATCACCTTGTCACAGCCGATGTATACTCACAGCTGCCGAAGGACGTGCGCATCGGTGTACGTGCAAACAACAACATTTCCACCGGACGGTATGAGGGAAAATACGGTCAGGGTTCCATCAACTACACTCCGCTTTTTCAGACATACCAGACCCAGAGCAATGACTTCACGGCTCAGGCCTACGCCACCTGGAGCGGCCACTATGCCGACAACAGACTGGATGTAGAGACCGCATTGTTCGCAGAAGCGAGAAAATACGACTATAACTACCTCAACAGCTACACCAGCGGAGGTCTGTCGGTGCCAGGTTTCTACAACCTCGCAGCATCAACCAACACTTACCGCACCAGCAACTCTGAGACTCACTACAAGACGCGCTCTTTCTTCGGAACGGCTACAATCGGCTGGAATGATCTCATCTACCTCGACGGATCTCTCCGTTACGATATCGACTCCCGCCTCTCTGACGAGAACAATTCCTACCTCTACGGCGGAGGTTCCGTATCCTTTATGGCCAGCAAGCTCATCAGCGCTCCTTGGCTCAATTTCTGGAAGATCAGAGGATCCGTTGCCCAGGTGGGTTCCACTCTCGGAGCATACAATATCTACCCTACATACAGCGTAGGAAGCAAGGCTCACAACCAGACTACAATGTATGAGCCTACCACTCAGGTCAATTCTTCCATCAAGCCTACGATCTCCACTTCTTACGAAGTCGGTACTGAGTTCAAGATGTTCGGCAACAGATTCTTCGGTGACATCAACGTATACCGCAAGGATACCAAGAACGACATCATCTCAGCAAACGTTCTGCCTCAGTCAGGTTATGCATACCGCAGAATCAACGCCGGTCTGGTACGTAACCAGGGTGTGGAAATCGTACTCGGAGGAACTCCTGTACGCACTCGTGATTTCGAATGGACAGTCACCGGCAACATCGCCAAGAATGTCAACAAGCTCATCACCCTTGCTCCTGACCAGACCGAATACACTATGTACGGTAATAAATTCTACTACTACTGGTACCTGAAGGCTATCGAGGGAAAGCCGATCGGTGTAATCTCGACACAGGCCCGCTGGGCAAGAACTGAAGACGGACAGTATATCCTTCAGAAGGGTAGCGCCGCCTGGGGTGACGTAAGACCGGTTTATGACCTCGGTACTGAGAAAGAGGCCGGAAACGTTCAGCCAGACTTCACCGGAGGTTTCTCAACTTCCTTCAGATTCAAGAATTTCACATTCGACGCATCGTTTGATTTCTCCATCGGCGGACAGATCGTATCCTGGACAAATATGTGGGGAACCGGTTCCGGTACTCTCGCATCCTCTGCGAAGGTCAACAACCGCGGCGTGAACGAACGTGAGCCGGTAGCCACCGGAGGTGGTGTCTATATGGAAGGTGTTGACAGCGAGGGCAATCCTATGTCCGGTTACGTAGACGCCTACAGATACTATCACTATCAGGCTTACTACGACAATGACAACTGGGTATACGACAAGACCTATGTCAAGCTCCGCGAGGTATCCATCAAGTATGATATCCCTAAGAGCGTCCTGAAGAGCACAGGCCTCGGTCTTACAAACGCGAGCGTAGCTCTCGTAGCCACAAATCCTTGGCTCATCTACTCGGCTATTCCTAACATCGACCCTTCTGAAATCGCAGGATCCGACTCCAGCTTCCTCGAGGGCGGTCAGGCAATGTCCACCAGGACCTTCGGATTTTCTGTCAATCTTACTTTCTAAAGCATAGGAGATGAATATTATGAAAACCATAAAGAACTTAGTATTAACAGCTGCAGCCCTCGCCGTCACCCTGTCTTCCTGCGATAAAATCACAGATTTCGGAGACATCAACAAGAGCCCTAACAGCCCTTCCACGGCGTATACAGACTATCTGTTCACCTACGCGTGCCAGTATGTTCCTTATTTCGTGCTCGGTTCGACGACCAACGGTTTCGACCCTTGGCAGCAGGAGTGGTGCGGTTATCTTTCTGAGTCAAAGAACAACCAGTACGGTCCTCTCACCAATACGGTGCAGTATTCCGTAAGCACTATGTACCTCTATCCTCTCAAGAACCTTCATATGGTCATCGAGATGAACGAGGACGAAGAGCAGAAGGACCAGTCGAACGTACAGGCTTTCGGCTCCAACGCGAACCAGATTGCCGCCGCCAAGACGCTTTCCGCATTCTTCTATATGACTCTCACCGACATCCTCGGACCGATCGTGCTTTCTGAAGCATTCCAGGGTGCATCCGATGATAACTGGAAGCCGGTTTACGACTCACAGGAGTCCGTATATACCCAGCTGAACGAGTCTCTGTCAGAAGCCTACAAGCAGTTCGACGAGAGCAGTTCGCTGAGTTCCGCAGACATTCTCTACGGCGGCGACATCGCCAAGTGGAAGAAGTTCAACGCGTCGCTGCGTATGATGATGGCCATCAAGCTCTGCGATGTCGCTCCGGAAGTAGGCAAGACACGTTTCGCTGCCGCGTACAATGACGGCGCGATGGAAAGCGTGGATGACGGACTCTTCTACAGCTACGATGACATCACCTGGAACCGCCTCTATTACTGGTGCTCACCTGACTATTCGGGCGCAGGATTCGTTCAAGTTCCTAATATGTTCATCGTGGAGCAGATGAAGGAGTTCAAGGACAACAGAATGTTCGAGTATTTCGATATTGAAGGTTACAAGGGAACAAGGTCTGAGGAGACTTTCCCGAGAGATCAGTACAGTTCTTTCTACGGAGTTCCGTTCGGACTTAGTGACAACAATGCGGTATCGGCTTTCAACAGCAGTTGTTGTAGCGTGAGCAGCAAGATGTTGGCTGCCGATGCCACATTCCCTGTAATCACTACGGCCCGCGTGCTTCTCACAGAGGCTGAGGCTGCCTACAGAGGATGGATCTCAGCGGACGCCAAGTCACTCTACGAGGCGGGCATCAAGGCTTCGTTCGAGCAGTGGGGCGCCAGCGGAGCTGAGGAATATGTAAAGTCCGACGCTGTCGCGTACAATGCT
>CAVCSJ010000076.1:0-9881 GCA_963604895.1 bacterium | reverse complement strand
CGCACACCGTCATTCTGGGTGTTGGCCCAGTTGAAGTTGAGACCTGCGGAGATGTTGTCCGTGATGCGGGTGGTGAAACGGCCGGTCACGGTCTCGCGGATGAAACGGTTGCCCTTGATGAAGTTGGTATTGTCACCATAAGACACACCGAAGAGATAGTTCATACGGTCGGATGCGCCGGAAATGTTCATAGAGTAATCCTGCTGAACGCCGGTCTGCTGTACATACTGATACCAGTCGGTTTCTTCGCCGGCCTGATAGTTCGCAAGTTCGAGGTCGCTCATCCAGGTAGTGGTACCTGCCGGGAAGCCCTGACGGTCGTTAATCATCTGGATATAGTCCTCACCGCTGCGGAGCTTCGGAGTGTAGTTCTGCTCTACGAGAGAGAGAGTACCGCGGAAGTTGATCATCGGCTTGCCCTGCTGGCCTTTCTTCGAGGTAATCATAATAACGCCGTTTGCAGCCTGGGAACCATATGCGGCCAGGGAGGTGGCGTCCTTCATTACGCTCATACTCTGAATGGTGCTAGGGTCGATATCCATAAGACGTCCCTGATAGATTACACCGTCAAGTACGATAAGCGGGTCGCTGCCGCCGGAGATGGATTTCTGACCGCGGACAGTCATACTTGTGCTGGCTCCGGCCACACCGCTCTGTCCCATCTGAACGCCCGTAGCTATACCGCGGAGCATTTCGAGAGGGTTGGTGCGCGGAACAGCTGAGACTGCGCTCTCGGCTACATTGTGAGTCTGTACGGAACCTGTGAAGTTGGTGCGCTTTACGGATCCGTAACCGATGACCACAGTGGCCTCGAGAAGCTCGTTGTCATCCTCGAGAACAATGTCGAAGTTACGCTTGTCACCCACGGCGATGGTCTGGGTAACAAAACCTACTGATGACACCTCGATGGATGCGTCGGCGGGAACGTCAAGTGCGAAAGCGCCGTCTGCGTCCGTCATGGTACCGATGGTCGTCCCCCTGACGAAGACGCTAACTCCAATCAGCGGCTCTCCGTTGGAGTCTGCCACCTTTCCGGTAATGCTTACGTTCTGTGCCATCGCTGTCACAGCTGCCAGGAGCATTGCCATAAACAGAAAAATTTTCTTTTTCATAAGTTAATGTATTATTAATATTAATGGGTTTGCTTAAACGTTAATAGTTCTGTTGCAAATTTGGTCAGAAAGACTTCTAAAAACGTTGCAAATTCAACGAAAAACCTTGCAAATTCTTCAATAATCCATTTCTGAAGCCATTCTGCCCCACAAAATCATTTATCAGATTCTTCAAATATGCGTTTTATTGCTTATTTTCCCTCCACAGCATAACAGGACCGAGAAGACCTGACGGACGGAGAGTGCTCGTCGCACGGTAGAACTTCACGTCAGTGTAGGTAATCGGTTCCTTGCACTCAGGCTGACAGTCTCCGATGAGACGGTTAACCCAGAGGTTCGCCACCTTCACTTCGAGAAGGTTCTCTCCATCCTTCACAGCCTTGGTGATGTCCACTCTGAAAGGTTCCTTCCAGGCGGTGCCGCAAAGCTGTCCGTTCACATAGACTTCGGCTATGTTCTTCACACTTCCCAGGTCGATGTACATTCTATCGGAAAGGCCGCTGACATTAATTGTCTTCTTGTAGAGGGCCTCACCGGAGAAGTATCTGATTCCGAATTCCGAAGATTCAGTAAAGGACTTGAGGGCATCGATGGTGAATTCCCCTGCAGGCGCTCCCCTGCCCTGCTGGAAGCTGACGGTCCATTCGCCTTCGACAGGTTCTGAAGTGCTGCTGTTTGAAGCCTTGACCGCGCTCTGCTCTCCCTTGCCTGCGAATACTACGAATACAGCATCGTCAGGGACCAGGTCGAGTTCCACAACTGTCCTGCCGTTCTCGACTCTATAGGTCACATCCTCCTCTACGGTGCCGTTATCGGCGTGCCAGATCTGAGGGCGAAGGCCTTCCACGCGGAAGGAGACCTCAGCCTTGCAGTAATCCTTCGAAGGCTTGTTTATCCAGTAGATTTCCACACCGTCCATTGTTCTGTGGAGCCAGTTCATTCCCTTGTCCAGCACTACGTCAGGAGCTACGCCCGCAGCGTCGAGAAGCTGCTGGAGATCGTTGCAGGCGATCACGTTGCTGCGGCCCGAACCCCAGATGTCCTTGACCAGGGAATCGAATTCAGAATTGGCCTCGGAGAGGCCGGCAGGATATTTCGGAACGGCTCCGCCGATGTAAACGCCCGCCTTGGCGAGCTCGGCGATCTTGCGGAGCACGGTGACTGACATATAGTCCACGTTGCGGTCCATCCAGAGCACTCTGTACTCGGTGCCGCTCGCGGAAACGAGACGGCCGCGCTTGGCTGAAATCTGGTTCAGAAGGGCGTGAGGGCTGCAATAGTCCCACTCGTAGCCTGCAGCCACCATAGGTGGACGAGGTCCGAATTCCGAGCAGACGCAGCTTTCCTCGCCGTAGTAGTAGAGCACGTCGGCGACGTTCTTGCCGCTCTGGAGCATAAACGAGCTGCGGGACAGATAGGACATCCATTCGGTGGCCATCTCCCCCCAGGTCTCGTGACGGTTGAACCATTGGCCGACGCCGCCCAGACTCATTCCAGGGAACTTGTCGTCAAGCGGCTGATGCGCGCTCTCGTGGATGACGAAGCGGTTGATGCCGTTTGCAAGCTCTACGTCAGCGACTTCCTTAAGATTTTCAGGGCAGAAGGCGTAGCCTGTAGACTCGCCGCCGCCCACGGTCATAGATTCCGCGGCCGCGATGTTCTGTCCATAGATGTGCGCGACAGAAGCGGATTCGCGGTCGTCTGCCTTATAAAGTCCGCGGTCAGGCTCTCCGTTCGCGTCACGGGTGAGCCACTGGGCATCCACCCACATCGCAGACATAGGAACCTGCGCAGTGCGCTTGAGGTCCATACCGTCACCCACATAAGCTCTGGCGGCCTCGTGGGACTCGGTGTAGCGGCCCTTCATTCCGTAGCGCTGCTGAGAGATTTCAGTGAGCTTGTCGTAGCTTGCGGAAATAAGGTCGCCGAGGTTCATTCTCCAATCCCAGAGGAAGGCGTCGCTCTGCTCAGGCGAGCCGATGACTTCGCCGGCAAGCACAGGCAGCCAGGCGTGCAGGTCGTAGCCGCGGCGCGCGCTGAACTCCTCGAACATCTTCGGCGTCCAGGTCTGATGCTCAGCCTCGTAGCTGTCGGTCAGCACATACTGCAGGCCATTCTGGCCAATGAGACCGTCAGCCGCGTCCTTATACATATCAAAATATGTGATGAAATAGTCTGTCCAGGCATCCTGGTCGAGCTTGTCGACCTCGAGGCCGGTGGCCTCGGCCGGAGCCGGATGGTTCTGCTTGCCGGTCAGGGACCAGCCGAAGCGGTAGATCATCCATTTGCCTTCAGGGGCCTGCCAGTTCAGACGGCCCTCCGCATCCATCTTGTCACTGATGTCGATGACATCGGCGGTGGTAGGGAATGCCTCGTCTGAAGAAGGCGTGGCTTCAGCGACAAGGTTCGAAGCCATAGAGAAGCCGGCCTTGTCCTCGGCGCGGTATACTCTGGTATATGGGAAGATTTCAAATTCTGCGATGCTGACGCCATTTGCCGGAGCCATGGAACGGAACATCGAGAATCCGCCTCTCGGGCCGGCTGCAGGCTTACGGAACAGAAGTCTGAAATATTTTGCAGTGGTGACAGGGACGCTGAGGGTGGACTGGGCCACACGACCACCGCGCACGTCACAGACTTTCGTGAACTTAACGCCGTCATTGCTGCTTTCGAGTTCGGCGGACGAAGCCCCGGCTATTACCATCGAACGGATGGTCTGGGCCTGAGGGAATTCGTACATAAGCCAGGCTGCGCCTGACTTCGCATCGTATGGAATCAGCGTGGAGTTGGTGATGTCTCCGTCGGTAAGTTGGTCCACGGTGAATGAGCCGCCACTTGAAGAGACCTTGGCTCCCATCTCCTGCATAGTCTTGTGAGTCTCAGGAACTTTAACCGCCATCACGGCTATGTCCTCATAGTGCTCGACTCCCTTGGCCGCGGCTCCGCGGCCGGCAGGTGTACCGTTCTGGAATGCACCCGTGGTCGTGAACGGGGCAGGAAGCACTATGCCTGACTGGCCGCCATTGACCGCGACGGTCCTCCAGACAAGCTTTTTCATACCGTTCTCAGGCTTGACCCAAGGGCCTCCGGTGGAACTCCAGCCCGGGGCGCTCGCCACGCCGAATTCCAGTCCGAGGGAATCGGCTGTACGGACAGCGTATGCAAAGGCATCCTTCCAGCCCTCATCCATATAGATGAGTCTCTTGTCCACAACCTGGGAAGCGCTTCCGCTGGCATCGAAATGCTGGACTCCGCCGATTCCGACGCGGTCCATCCATTCGAGGTCTTTTTTAATGCCGTCTTTAGTGATATTGCCGTTCATCCAGTGCCACCACACGAGAGGCCTGGCCTGGGACGGAGGATTGTCGAAGCCCGAGCGCAATTCCGAGAGTGCGGAATCATCACTCTGTCCGCAGGAAGCGAGAACAGCGATTGCGAGGGCTGAAAGTATTAGCCGTTTCATAACTATATGGTTTAAACGTTTTCAAATGCAAAATTAGTGGTTATGCGGGCTCGGGCCTTGCCCGTTTCTTTCGAAAAGATGACAGAATCTTCAAAAGATGATTGCAAAACCTGCAGTGCGATTGCAAATTCTTCAAAAATTATTACCTTCGTATCGTTTTATAAGACCTATGAACCACACATACGATTTGAAAAAGACTATTCTCACTCTATTTCTGATTTTCCTCTGCCTGTCAAACATCCGGGCGCAGGAAGTAGAGTACAATAACCAGATTTCCAGTTTCGACATATCGTCTGTCGCTCAGGACAGCCAGGGATATCTGTGGATAGGGACTGCCCACGGCCTGAACCGCTACAACGGTTCGAATTATATGACGTGGTTTTCCGCCGCAGGCGAAAACGACCTGAACAATGACGATATCCGTGATGTCTGCACCGACACCGACGGACGGGTATGGCTCGCCACCCAATGCGGAATCTCCTGCTATCAGGACGGCAAATTCACAAGTAATGGCCAGGCCGTGTTCAATCCGGTAAGCAGAGTCCTCAATTTCGATGACAATACCCTTCTCGCCATAGGCAAGGACGGTTTCCTGACCTTCGACAAGGAGACAATGCGCGCCCAATCCATCTATAAATCTCCGGGGACAGCCTGGCTGAAAAAGGTCATCGTAAGTACGGCCAAGGAAGTCTGGTTCAGCATAGAAGAAGAGGACGGCACCCACATACGGATTCTGAACGGCAAACTGGAAAGCATCGCCGATGAGTTCATCGGCAAGGGCGTGACGGTGGATGCCATCTGTGAAGATGTCGACCATAATATCTGGATAGCCACTTCGGCGGGTATGCTCCGCTACGAATCCCGCAGCCGCAACAGACTTCCCGTTCCTTCCACCCTTACGGAAATGTGCAGTCAGGGAAGAATACTGTTTCTGCTTCCGTTCCGGGGTAACAGCATTCTTCTGGGCATCAGAGGGCGCGGCCTGTACAGCTACAATGTGTTCAACGGAAACACGACTCACATCGCTGCAGAGCAGAAACTGGAGGGCGGCAAATATGTATGTTTCGTGGACAGGGATGAAAATGTGTGGCTTTCTGACGGCCAGTCCAAACTGAAATTCTACAGTTCGAACCGCCCGTACGCACATCTGAACCCTCTCGACGGAGAACAGTTCTCCCAGATCAGCCACATATTCTTCGACAGGATGGGGCGTATGTGGGTGAATGCTGACGGACGCCTGGTCTGCGTAAATGCCGAAACGGGTGATTCATATTATATGACTCCGGAAAAATACAGCATCCGCGCCGCATATTATGACTCTGCAGGAAGAATCTGGGCCATTGCCAATGCCACTCACATCATCAGAATCAATCTGGAACAGAACGGATTGCCTCAGATAGAAAGGGATTTCAAAGCTGATACCGACCTGTTTTCCATCGCCGAGGATTCAAACGGGAAGATGTGGCTCGCCGGAGTCAGGTATTTCGTCACCGTGGACGAAAATGACCATCTTGCCGTCGAAGGGGAGGACGCCAAACTGGCCTTGACCTTCACGATTTCAGAGGGTTTCAAGGACAGGGCGTTCTTCTTTACGGTAAATTCGGGAGTCTACGAGATTCAGCCGAACGGAACCTTCAGGAAACTGGATGAAAAGCTCAGAAACATAAACAATATCATAGGCGATGCCGACGGGAGTATCTGGCTCGGGACCTACAACGGCGGCATTATGCATTACAGCGAGCGGACAGGCCAGATTTCCACCATAAGCAGCGATGACGGAGTCGTGGACCCGAACATAAAATCAATGCTCCAGGACCGTAACGGCAACATCTGGTTCAGTTCCGCGGAGCATATCACCAAATACGACCCGAGACGCCGCACCCTCAGCGTGATCCACGATGACCGCTTCAGCGACGGTATGACATACGATCTGATGTCTGCGGCCGTAGGCCCGGACGGAAGGCTGTATTTCGGAGGCTCGGCAGGAATCACCATAATCGAACCGGACGTGGAAATCCACCCTTCTGGAAAAATCAGGATGAATCTGGAATCCGTAGCAGTAGATGGAAAACACCGTCCGCTTTCGCCTGAAGGCCTGAAACTCAAGCATTTCGAAAACAATGTATCCCTTCGTTATGCCGGTCTGGACTATTATTCGGGCTCGAAACTGAACTATTCCTATATGCTGGAAGGCTACGACAGAGGCTGGAATTACGGCAGCAATATGAATCCTGTGTACTCCCAGCTCCCTCCGGGCAAATACACCTTCCGCGCACGCGTGCGCACTCCGAACGGGACGTGGAGCGAAAATGAAATCAGCTACCCTATCGAAATCCGACCTTCCCCTTGGGCGACGACGTTCGCCCGAATAGTCTATTGGCTGCTGACGCTCTCACTCATTGGCGGAGCCTTCCTGATTCTGCTTCGCATCAGCACACAGCGGAGCAAGCTCGAACTGGCGGCGGAGCGCGAGGAACTGAACCGCCGGCAGATGGACTTCATCGCCAATGTTTCGCACGAGCTGCGCACCCCGCTTTCGCTCATCTACGGCCCTGCAAAGCAGCTTTCGGAGATGGTGGACGGTAAGGCGGCATTCTACGCGAAGACGATAATGCAGAACGCCGAGCGGATGAAGCTGCTCTCGGAGCAGTTCTTCGCGACGCAGAGCAAGACGGCGGACGACGAGACGCTCGAGGTGAAAACAAATGACCTGTGCGCGCTGATCCGCTCGATCACAGACAGTTACCGCTACTCGGCGCTCGAGAAGGGCATCGAACTCGAACTCAACGCGCCCGAGAGCCTGATCTGTCCGTTCGACCGCGACAAGGTCTCGAAAATCTACTCGAACCTGCTGAGCAACGCCATCAAATACGGCAACGGCGACGGACATATCGAAGTGGCCCTCGTCAATGACGAGGCCAATGTAAGTCTCTCAGTTTCAGACGACGGCATCGGCATTCCGGAGGAGAAGCGAGGCGAGCTTTTCGGGCGGCGCAAGCGTCTCGGAGCCGGCGAACGCACGCCTGAAGTGGACGGCAAGGGCATCGGCCTGAACTACTCGCACCATCTTGCGCAGCTGCACGGCGGCAGCCTGACCTTCGCTCCGAACGAGCCGCACGGCTCCGTCTTCACCTTCACCTTCCCGGTGCCGGCGGAGAGCGTGAGCGTAGTGCAAGCCTCTGATACTCAGCCGACGGAACAGAGTTCCGTCAATAACAACAGCGCCCGAGGGCTGGTTCTCGTAGTGGACGACAACACCGGCATCCGCTCATTCATCCGCAGCATCTTCGAGGATGAGTACAGCGTGATAGAGGCCTGTGACGGTGTGGAAGCCCTGGAACTGCTCAGGACTTCGATTCCGGATGTGGTAATCAGCGACATAATAATGCCGAACAAGTCCGGAGACGCCCTCTGCAACGATATCAAGAGCGATCCAGACCTCGCACATATCCCTGTAGTCCTGCTGTCAGCAAAAAATGACATCAAGACCATCGTGGACGGTATGCACAAGGGGTCGGACGCCTATATCTCCAAGCCTTTCGAGCCTGAACTTCTGAAGGCAACGGTGGAGAGCCTGATCCGCAACCGCAAGATCGTCCAGGGCAGAATCCTGAATATGACTTCCGCCGACCTGTCAGCTCCGGCAGAGGAAGAGAGTGGCAGCCTGAAGGAGAGCGAGTTCTCCGCAGCCGAGAGGGAGTTTATGCAGAAGATTCACGCGATTCTGGACGAGAAGATCGAGTACGAGAAATTCAGCGTACAGGACCTCGCCCAGGAGATGAACATCAGCTACAGCAGCCTCTACGCCAAGGTCAAGGCGCTCACCGGCACCACGCCTCAGGCGTTCGTCTCCACCTACCGTATGAACATCGCGATGCAGCTTCTGCAAAGCGGCAAGTACAACGTCAGCGAAGTGGCCTGGAAGGTCGGTTCGTCCTCCCCTTACACCTTCTCGCGCGAGTTCAAGCGCCAGTTCGGCTTCCCGCCTAGCAAGGTGCTCGAGAAATAGCGCCGCAGCGCCGTTGCTTCGAAGCTCCTAAGGAGCGCAGCGACCGAGAGGGCTTGGGGGGAAGCTTCCCCCAATATTAAAATTGGACGGCTCGCGTACGAGCCGTCCAATTTTGTATTAATTTGTTAAGTATTTTAGATCTTTCTGCTGATCGCCTTCTTGAGCTTGTAGTCGGCTGTGCAGCGGATATCGTTCACGTTGCCTGCGAACTGAACCTTGTAGGTGCCGGCTGCGGTCTCCCAGGCGTGGGTGCCTTCGTTGAAGGAAGCGAGTTCGCCGTTGGTGACTGTCATCACGAGAGTGCAGCTCTCACCTGGCTGGAGGACAGGAGTCTTCGCGTAAGCCTTGAGCTCACGTACAGGCTTGTCGAGACCGCCTGCAGGGGCGCTTACATAAACCTGAGCGACTTCCTTGCCTGCAACCTTACCGGTGTTCTTGACCGTGATGCTGGCGGTGAAACCGTCTGCAGTTGCCTTTACGACAGGCTTGCTGAACTCGAAAGTGGTGTAGCTCAGACCGTATCCGAACGGATAGGAAACTTCTACATCGTTGGTGCTGAAGTATCTGTAACCCACATAGATACCCTCCTCATACTTGGTGTAGTCCACATCCTTGACTGCAGCCTGAGGGCCACGGCCGAATCCGCCGAATGAAGTGGTGCGGGTGTAGTTGTAAGGGAAGTTCTTTGAAGAAGGATTGTCGAAGAAGTTTACAGGGAAAGTTACAGGGAGTTTTCCTGAAGGGTTTGCCTTTCCGATGAGAACGTCAGCGATGGATGCACCGCCCTCCTGACCAGGCTGCCAGGCGAGGAGGATAGCATCAGGAAGATTCTTCCAGGAAGCTGTCTCTACCGCACCGCCTACATTGAGGACTACAACGACCTTCTTGCCGATCTCGTGATACTTGTCGCAGAGGTTCTGGAGAAGATCACGCTCCACGTCATTGAGAAGGAAGTCGCCCTTGGCGTTCTTGCGGTCAGCACCCTCACCTGCGTTGCGGCCGATGGTGAAGACAGCTACGTCGGTAGTTTCCTTTACCTTGTTGATGAAGTTTGGAGATACCTCCATTTCAGGGAGAACCGGCTTGCCCCAGAATGATCCGCCTGCACTCTCATTTGCGGTCTTGGCCTCTGTGTATGAGATGTATTTGGCATAGAAGTCAGGAGCTGTAGGCTCTACGAACATTCCGTCACCCTCGAGACCGTCCTTAAGATTGCGGACATAAGCCTTGTTGACGTTACCTGAACCGGTACCGCCGGCGATAAGATCATAAGAAGCAACTCCGTAGAGAGCGATCT
>CAVCSJ010000075.1:0-9983 GCA_963604895.1 bacterium | reverse complement strand
CCTTATTCCCGGTAAAATAGTATGTAAACGTGTCGTGCGTACCGGGGATATTCATCTCGCAGATACGGGTTACAACCTCCTTGTCTTTATAGATCTCGCCCATCCACTCGCTATAATTCGTCGATGCGCCCTTCTTCATCTCCGGAAGGACTGTGGCAGTGGCGAATTCAGAATACAACTTACTATCATCCTTATCTAAATTATAGCTGGAGGAGTCAGCGCCTACGAAATTGACGAACCAGTTTGCGACATCATCGAAAGCACCGGTAACGGAATCCCAGGCATCAGATATGAAATCATACCAGGCACGTGTGGCCACACATTCGAAAGCTCTGGTTCTGGCCTCGGCAGCTTCACTGTCGTCAATACTCATAATCATATATTCGACAGCACCTTCGGAGATGGTTATCGGAACACCTTCTTCTCTGGACACTATGTAATAGTCCACCTCAGGCCTTATATAATCGACGCCATCTTCAAGATCGAACTTGACGTGGAAACCGGATATTTTCTCTTCAGCTCCACCCCAGGGATTGTCCATCTCGGCAAAAGCGTTCCAGGTTCCGTAGAGAGAATCTATAGTCCAGTCCTTCGGATCATTACCATTCTGAAGGTCGGATACAGTATAATAGATGAATGTGCTGTCAGGCAGCATATACCACATTCCGACGTTCATTTCACCGGCCAGAATATCACTGAAGTCCAGGCCACCCGCGGTGATAAGAGATTCACTGATTTCCTGTTTTTCTTTTTCCGAAGGCGTCAGTTCAGGATCGTCGTGCCGGCAGGAAGTGAAGGAAATTCCCAATGTCAGGATTGCTATGAAGATGAATAGCAATTGTTTATTGTTCATACAAGATAAAATTAAAGCGTGCAAAATTAGAATCACAACTTCGAACCTGCAAATAATTACAGAAGAATATCGTTTCAGAGGCCATTTCCGTATCGATGCCCAGGGAGTCCCGATGCGGAAATTATCAGTCTCCTTACTGTTTAAAGAGAATAAGTGTGACTTTACAAAATATCTTATATCTTTGCAGAAGGTACCCGAGGATACTTTACTGCAATTATTTAATGGTTTAGTTTTTAATGGTTTATAATATGGTGAAAACTTAACATCAGATTACATAGTCACGGCCGCGGTTATTCTGGTGCCTTAATTATCCGGCCGAATGACTATCTTTGAAAAAGAAAGGCACCGAATGAATGGAGGGCACTATGATTTCGACAAGCTCAATCTCCGCAGAAACAAGCTCAATCATCGCTCTCTCCGCAAAAACACTACAAGCTATGTTTTCAAAGAAAGTCAACAGGACCATAGAAAATATCGACAAGCTCTTCGACGCAGTCGACAGGGCCCAGCTAGTATTCAAGGAAGGTGTCAAGAACTATCTCTACGGAGAGATGCCGCAGCTGAGCGACAATCTTCAGACTATGACACAGATCAAGTCCGATGCTGAGATACTGCGCAGGGAAATTGAGAGCGACCTGTACCGTCAGTCCGCTTTCGTGCGGCTGAGGGGAGATGTGATGAGACTGCTCGAGAGAATAGACAATATCATCACCAAAATCGACAACAACCTCTGTCAGTTCGAGATAGAGCGGCCTTACATTCCGGCCGAACTGAATTCCGACTACCTCAAGCTTGCAGAACTCTCCACAAAATCCGTCGAAAGCGCCATCCCTGCGGCCAAGTCCTATTTCCGCAGCCCGGATCTCACGGTGGAAAAAAGCCACAGGGTATATTTCTATGCACAGGAGGCAGACAAACAGGCCAAGACACTGAAAAGAACAGTGTTCCACAATATGAACGAGCTCAAGCTCTCGGAAAAATTTCATCTGCGCTATTTCGCGCTTCATATAGAGGAGCTATCCCACGCAGCGATAAAAGTCGCTGATCAGCTCTCTGTAATGGCCATAAAGAGAAGCAACTAGACGATGGGCGGAGTTATTTCCATACTCACTATGGCAGTGATGGTGTGTCTGTGCAGCCTCACGGACATCAGCATCATACTTGCGCCCGCACACAACTGCAACGTGGCCCGTCGCGGAGTCATTCTTCCCGCGTTACTGATTCTCGTATGTGCCGGCAGCTTCCTTACAGCATCGGACGGAGGAGCAACGGCCGGAACGGACACCGCAGGAGCGGCCGTGATTGGACTCTGCGCCCTGGGCGCAGTGGCCGCAGGAAGACTCATCTCTGTCTACAGACCTGCTCTCTGGGCGCTTACAGGCTCGATTGCGGGCTATGAAATCTTCCGAAACGGAGACTTCGGAGCACTCTGGAATTGGCTGCTTGCAGCCGCGGTCTCCATCGTGCTTGCAGCGCTGATTGCCGGCGTGCTCTGCCGGATTGTCGCGCTCATCTGCAGGAATTCGCAGAAGCATTACCTTGTGCAGGTCTGGAATCTGGGTATAGCCACGACCGTGGCGGCGGCGCTGATGCTGCTGGCGGTCGGAGCGAACATTTCGGCAGTCTGGAGAGACCTCCCGCTCGCGACGGGCGGACGGAGCGTGACTGCGGTCGTGATGGCGGCGGGACTGATTATCGCTTTCCCATTCCTTGGAGAACGCATCAACCGTCTGAGCGAGAAGCACTTCGACGTGAATTACGACGTAATTCTCTCTACGGTCTGCGCGGTGGGAATCGTCTGCGCCCTGTTCTCAAACGGGACGGTGACTGGAGCCATCGGCTGCAGAGCCACAGTACTTTCGCCTGGAATCCTGGCATTCGCCGCGCTCGGAGGCTGCTCTATAGTGAAACGGCAGGATTATATGAGCGGACAGGAAATCTCCAAACTAGCGTCCGCAAGCATCGCAGTGCCGCTTATCGCACTGGTACTCAGCTATCTGAGTTTCACTCTCCTCTATGGGATCAACGACAAGAACGGGACTTTCGTCAAACTGCTCGTGCTCTCACTCATTCTGATCGTAGTCATTTTCAGTGCGGTGATTGCCGGACTTTACGCACGCAGCCGCCACTCGGGACAGGCGCTCAGAGACCAGGAGGAGCAGATAAACGAAAACAGGCACACGCTCAACAGTCTGGAAGTCAAGAATATGACTATCGAAAACGAGCATCTGAGAAATCAGCTGGACCTGAAGCGGCAGGAACTTCTGAGCGTCGCGATGAACATCACGGAGCAGAAGGAATTCATAGAAAAGATGAATTCGATGGTGAAAGAGGCCCAGCTCATCGCAGACCCGCAGGAAAAGGACAAGGCGCTGCACGAAATCTCTACGCAGCTTAGTCTGAGAATGAACTTCGACAACGAGATCGACAGCTTCTATACGCAGGTCGAGCAGCTGCACAAGGACTTCACCATCAGGCTTTACGAGAAATTTCCGCAGCTCACGAAGCAGGAGCGGAGGCTCACCACGCTGCTGCGTCTCGGATTCTCCACCAAATACATAGCGGCGCTGATGAACATAGCCCCGAAGAGCGCGGAAATCTGCCGTCACCGCCTGAGAACGAAATTCGGGCTGGACCGCAAACAGAACCTGACAGATTTTATTAAAAATATATGAAACAATAACCAAAAAATTGCAGTAATGAAAAAGGTATTTCTATTTATCGCATTGGCTGTCTTCTCGACCTCGCTCGCCGCGCAGGAGAAGAAACAGGAGACGGCAGTGAATCAGTATGGCCAGGAAGTGGTCTCCACTGACGGCCAGTTCAAGGTTCAGGACGGAATTATGGTTCTGGACGCCCCTGAAATCGGCTACAAGATGTGGTTCGACCTGCGCGTGCAGGGAGATGCGGCAGTCTTCTTCGGAGGTCCGGACTTCACAGACGCAGAACTGGACGGCAGCGAGAACAGCAGCCATATCGGCAACGGTATGTCCATCCGCCGCGCACGTTTCGCGGTGAAGGCCCAGATCGACAAGAACTGGTACGGAGAACTCGATACCGACTGGGCTGACGGAGTCTGCGAACTCAAGGACGCCATCCTCGCCTACACGGGAATCCCGGGACTCGAAATCAAGGCCGGAAACTTCAAGGAGAACTTCTCCCTCCAGCGCAACACCTCCTCACGCTACCTTATGTTTATGGAGCGTCCGATGGTAACCGCGCTCGCACCTTCCAGACATCTTGGACTCGGCATCACCTACTCCCACAACTGGCTCTGGACTTCCGCAGGAGTGTTCGGACCTGAGCTCAAGGGCAGCGAAGAGGCCACCGCAAAGAACGACAACAACAAGGACTTCGGCCGCAACGTGGGCCTCGCCTACACCGGCAAAATCGCCTTCAGACCATTCTGGAAGAGCCAGACATCAGGCCTCCACATTGGCGGAGCCATCTCATACCGCGACCCTAGCGCCGCCTCCACCGACGGCTACAAGGTAGCGCGCTACAGCAGCCGCAACACCACGAGCATCAACCGCAAGAAGTATCTGGATACCGACGCCATCAACGGATTAGACCACGAGCTTCTCTGGACTGCCGAGCTTGCGGGCTTCCACAGAGGTCTGCGCTACGAGACCGCGTACATTACCCGCGGAGCATTCCTCGACCAGAAGGTGAATCCGCTCGGCACGCAGTGGGCCAAGGGTTGGTACGCCCAGGCTTCCTACCTGCTCTTCGGCGGTCAGCAGAACTACGACAGTGACGGTGCGAAGCCGACGCGCGTGACTCCGGGACGCAGCTGGGGAGACATCGAGCTCGCGCTCCGCTATGAGCAGTGCGACTTCAACACCGGCGACTACTTCGGCGGCTGCGCAGAGGCATACAGCTTCGGAATCAACTTCTACCCGATGAAGAACGTGAAGTTCGTCATCAACTACCAGTATAACAACAACGACCGCTATGCCAACGGCAAGGGCAAGCTCTACGTGGGCCACGACGCCTCAGGCAAGCCGACGAAAGACTACACCAAGGTCGTCGAGGATTCAGGCAAGGCCGGCGTCGACTACCATATGATTTCAATGCGTTTCCAGGTTGCATTCTAAAAAACGACACAGATTATGAAAAAGATAGCATTATTCGCGGCACTCGCGTTCGCACTCGTCTCCTGCGTGGAGGACAAGATTTATGACGGCGTGACCGTTTCAGGCTTGCAGAATACCATCGCCTACAATGAAGACGATGCCGTCACCGTGACGGCCAATGTCGCTTCGCTCGTGGACATCACCAAGGTGGAGCTCAAATACAAACTCGGCAGCGCCGCCGAGGCTACCGCTCCGATGACAAGCACTTCGAAGGATGTCTACACAGGCACCATCCCGGGAGCCGCAGAAGGCACCAGGGTGACTTATCGTGTAGCGGCCTATACGGCCAATAGAAGCAGCGTCTCCGCCGAAGCATCCTATACCGTGGGCGAAGTTCCTATCGACTACAGCGGCCTGATACTCAATGAGCTGAACGGAAACGACAAGTTCATCGAGCTCTACAACAAGGGCAAGGAAGAGATCCGCATCAAGGGCGTGTTCATCGCCAAGGACAGCAATGTCGCAGAGCCGACCTGGACAGCTCCTTCCATCATCGTCAAACCTGGCGAGTACGTGCTCCTCTACAGCGAGGACGTGCAGGCAGACCATCCTGAGGTAGCCGAAGACCATATCTTCCATTCCGGCCTTTCGGCCAAGAAGGCGGTCAGAATCCAGCTGATGGACCCTAAGGGCAACTGCATCGATGACTTCAACTTCGCAAAGCACCCTGGCACAAAGTACAAGGGCTCATTCGGGCGCAACGCCGACGGCAACTGGTATAATCAGACTGAGGCTACCCCTGGCGCAGCCAATGTGGATGGCACTGATGCCCTTGAAATCGGAGAATAAACTCATTATCATATAATTATGGCAAAAGAAGAACTTAAAATCGGCGAAGTGTCCAAACCGCGCTTCGAATTCCGCAGCTTCGGTCAGTGTTTCTGCGAAGCTCACAAAAGAATGGCCCGTCTGTCCGTTCCTGTCCCTGAAAAAGTATGGGAGAGAGAGAGCGACGAAATCTACATCGTCTCCAAGGCAAACGACATAAACAACACCAAAATCCGCAACGGAAAGATGGACATCAAGACCTTCGTGCGCAGCGTGGACGGTCTCGAGCAGTGGAATCCGCTTATGAAGGGCGAATTCCCTATCTCCCGCGAAGTGCTTGAAAAAGAGGTATTCCCGGCCTTTATGGTAGAGATGCCGAAGCTCGACAAGGACAGCTACACCCTCGACGAGTTTATCGCTATGGTGAAGGCCAATCCTGACCTTGCCGCGGTGAGAGTGCACAAGCAGAGATTCGGATATATGGTGAACGACACCATCTGCGAGGTGGGCAACGTGCTCATCAACGGTGCAAAGGTCGTTACCATCAACTCCGAGTCCACTGAGATAGAGGACATCAAGAAAACCATCGCTGACTGCCACCTCGAGGGCGTGGAGAACATAAACTACCTCCAGGCCATCAAGCGCGTCATCGGTATGTCAGACAAACCACTTGCAAACGAATAAATTATGGCACAGGAAATAGAAAGAAAGTTTCTGGTGAAATGCGACTGCTTCAAGAAGGACGCATTCAAGGCTACACGTATCACCCAGGGTTATCTCAGCTCAGTTCCTGAGCGTACCGTACGTGTAAGAGTAAAGGGCGACAAGGGCTTCATCACCATCAAGGGCATCGGCTCCGAGAGCGGCGCAAGCCGTTTCGAATGGGAGAAGGAAATCCCTGTGGATGAGGTTAAAGAGCTCCTGAAAATCTGTGAGCCGGGTGTCATCGACAAGACCCGCTATCTGGTAAAGGCCGGAGAGCACACCTTCGAAGTGGACGAATTCTACGGAGACAATGACGGTCTGACCGTCGCCGAAGTGGAACTCGGAAGTGAAGAAGAGGCTTTCGACCGTCCTGAATGGCTCGGGGAGGAAGTGACGGGCGATGTCCGCTACTACAACTCGATGCTTATGAAGAACCCTTATAAAAACTGGAAATAAAGAATTATGACTGAGGAACGCACCCACCCGGGCTATGACCCGCTGGATATGAACAATTACAGAGTCGAGAAACTCCCCAAGATGGAAAAATCCGGCTTCGAGAAGTGGATGGCCCGGCTGGGCGGTCCTCTGGCCATAATACTGTTCGTGCTTTTCAACTGGTGTCTGGAGGTCCCTTTCCTCCAGACTCCGGAGGAAAAGTCGATGCTCGCCATCTTCATCGCGGGTCTGGTCCTGTGGATGACGGAAGCCATCCCGAACTATCTGACCTCGCTGGTGATCATACTTGCCATCGTGCTCACGGGAGTCGTGCCGCAGAAAACGGCTTTCGCGCAGCTCGGACATCCGGTGATGTGGCTGAACATACTTTCCTTCGTATTGGCCTCGATGCTGGTGAAAACCCGCGTGGCCAAAAGGTTCGCGCTCTGGTTCGTACTCCGCTTCGGGCATAGCGCACAGGGTATCTTCTTCAGTTTCATCATCATAAACCTGGTTCTCTCGGCCTTCATCTCAGCGACCACGGCTAAGGCGACCATCCTGCTGCCTATCTTTATGGTGATCTGCGCCATATATGGGGCGGCGAACGGTGAGCGCAACAATTTCGGCCGCAATCTGGTCCTGCAGAACCTTTTCGAAATCAACATCACGGCCACAGGCTTCCTGACCGGCTCGGGGGCCCATCTGCTGGCCATCTCCCTCTTTATGGGAGCCTACGGCTCGACCATCGGATACAGCGACTGGTTCGTGGCGTGCTTCCCTCTGACCATCATTATGGCCCTTCTGGGCTGGCTGGTGGCCACCAAGCTCATCTTCCCGATGAAAAAGGAGGAGCAGGTACCGCAGATTGAGGGCGGTCTGGAAAGACTCCGCGAGGAGCTTCATTCGATGGGCAAAATGACCGGCGAGGAATACAAGGCGGTAGCCATTTTCCTCGGAGTGCTCATTCTCTGGTCCACTGACAAGCTTCACGGCCTGGACGCCACTACAGTGGCATTCCTGGGAGCCGTGATAGCCCTGATGCCGGGTATCGGGGTGGTCAAATGGAACGACGTGGACATCCCGTGGCACCTGATGCTCTTCTCTGCCGGCGCCTACACCCTCGGAACCGGACTCGACGCCACTTCCCTGCCTGGAACCCTCGTGGACGTATGCTTCAACAGCCTGGGCATCGGGGATGACGCCCCGTTCTGGCTGCTCTACGTGATACTCACATTTATGATGATGTTCAGCGGACTCATCTTCGAATCCAAGACTATGAGGACGCTGATATTCGTGCCTATCGCGCTCGGAGTGGAGCAGAAATTCGGGCTGCCGCAGCTCAGCCTGGCGTTCCCTGTGGCGATGCTCATCGAGCACGTCTACGTCCTGCCGTTCAACAGCAAGCCCGCCGCGCTGCTCTACAACACCAACCAGTACAGCTGGAGCGACACTTTCCGCTTCGGCATAACTATGATGGTCATCTGCTGGCTGCTCATCCTCGTCTGGGGTGAGACCGTCCTGCAGTGGCTCGGATACACTCCCGGACTGATATGATAGACATCGTCACGAAAATCCACGACCGTTTCTCCATCGAGTTCAAGATGGGGTTCGTGACACGGAGGAAGCTGCGCCGCAACGACTTCTCCGTGTATATGTGGATATTCGTACCCAAGAGCCTTGACATCAACCCCGACTGCTACTCCAAGGCTGATTTCTATCAGGACGTAAAGTCCAATGTAAGGCTCATCACGCCGCGTTTCCTGCTTCGGGAAATCGCCGGAGGAAGCGCCACACCGCTGCTCAAGCTGCGGCGCGCCTTCGAGAATCTCGCCCTGAACCCTACACGCACGATGACCTCGGAATACGAGTACCAGATAAAGATGTTCGCCGCCATAACCAAGAGCGCCAGCCGGGAGGAATGCAAGCATATCTGCTCGGAACGCGTACTGGAAGACGACATTGGCTGGCTTTGCAGCCAATATGTGGACAGCTGCAGGAAGATTCTTTCGGAGTACCGCGCTGCGCGCAACATCATCAACGCGCCGGGCGTGAGCGGGGAAATGATGAGCTGCTGGCACTTCGGCGACGATTTCATCAGCACGATCGTGCTCTCGCACAGCGTCAGAATCATCCGCTATCTGGAGTCGAAGGACTCGAAGAGGCACTCGGCCTCCCTCGAAGAACTCTATGAGCTGGTCCGCGGGGAGAACGATTACCGCAAAAAGATGGACTATTCGGTGCTTACGGAGGACGATCCGAGGCATAACAGGGTGATGCTCTTCCGTTTCGGAGCTCTGAAAAAGTATGTGGAAAGCGACCTCTACCTGGATATGCCGAAGAAAAAGGACGGGACCATCGTGGAGCAGCTCTATTTCAGCATCGCGGCGGGATTGGCGATGATGTTCGCCACAGTCGTGAGCTTCACCTTCCAGCAGAAATTCGGAAACTTCACTCTCCCTTTCTTTATCATATTGGTAATCAGCTATATGATAAAGGACAGAATCAAGGAACTGTCCAGATTCTATTTCGCGCATCAGATCGGCAGCCGCTTCTTCGACAACAAGGCGAAGATCCGCGTGAAGGACGAATGCATCGGCACCATAAAGGAAGGTATGGACTTCATCCCGGACTCAAAAGTGCCTGACGAAGTGAAATATGTGCGCTATCACAAGAGGCTGCTGCAGGTGGAGAAGAAGATTTCCGATGACAGGGTGATTCTCTACCGCAAGCAGGTGCATATAGACCGGGAGGCCCTGAGAGGGGTCTCGGATTACGACAGCAGCGGCATAAATGACATTATCCGCCTGAATGTGAACAGTTTCCTTCAGAAGATGGATAATCCCAAGGTCAACATCACCTCGGTCGCAGAGGACGGGACGCTGAAGACGGTGGCCTGCGACAAGATTTACTATCTGAACATAGTTCTGCAGATGAATTACGACGAATCCGGCAAAGGGAAGCTGGGTCGTAAGAACAAGAATCTCAGCACAGAATTCAAGCGTTTCCGCGTGGCCCTCAACAGGGACGGCATCGACTCCATAGAAGAGGTGCGGTAGAAGATTTGTATTTTTAGCAGGATATTCATA
>CAVCSJ010000074.1:0-10161 GCA_963604895.1 bacterium | reverse complement strand
AAAAGGTCGGGCCGTAAGCCGGTTTCTGTTTTTAAATCTGCCATTTATCTTCGCAACCTACCCCCCGGCATCGGGCGGGCCGCCCTCATCTGCCGGTATATTTGGTTTTGCAGGCCCCGGTGGCGTACCCGCAGTGTATCGCTACCCTGCGTCGTGAGCTCTTGCCTCGCGTTTTCACCCTTGACATCACGGAAACTGTCCTGGACAGCATCCGAAAGATGCCGGTTCTTTTCTGTTACGCCCTGCCTGAAGTTACCTCCACCTGCGCTTTCCGCAGCGGGGTGCCCTTTCCTGTCCGGACTTTCCTCAGCCTTTCGGCCGCGGCAGATCGTCCGACCTGATTCCCTTTATAAAGACCGCTTCCTCCCGTGAACGCCCGAAAGAGCACCCCCGGGAGAAACATCGCGCAAATTTAAGAAAGTTTTAGTGATAAATAATTCCGAAGGAAGTCGAAAATGTTTGCAAAAAAACAAAACTGACCTTAACTTTGCATTCCTGTTAGACAGCATATTTTATGGCAACCAAATTCATCTTCGTAACAGGGGGAGTCGCATCGTCTCTCGGAAAAGGAATCATCGCAGCATCACTGGCCAAACTGCTTCAGGCACGCGGACTTAGAGTGACCATCCAGAAATTCGATCCTTACATTAACATCGATCCGGGTACTCTGAACCCGTATGAACACGGCGAATGCTACGTCACCGACGACGGCGCCGAGACCGACCTCGACCTCGGACACTACGAGAGATTCCTCGGAGTCCGCACCTCGAAGGCGAACAATGTCACCACCGGCAAGATCTACCACACCGTCATCACCAAGGAGCGCGAAGGCGCCTACCTCGGCAAGACCGTCCAGATCGTCCCTCACATCACCGACGAAATCAAGCGCAGAATGCTCCTGCTCGGCAAGACAGGCGAATACGACATCGTCATCACCGAAATCGGAGGAACCGTCGGCGATATGGAATCCCAGCCGTTCGTGGAAGCCGTCCGCCAGCTCCAGTGGGAGCTCCCTGAAGAGGACTGCGTATCCATCCATCTCACCCTCGTGCCATACCTTAAAGCTGCCAAAGAACTGAAAACCAAGCCTACACAGCATTCAGTCCAGCTTCTCCAGCAGTCAGGAGTCCAGCCGGACATCATCGTCTGCCGCACAGAATACCATCTCGGCGCCGACCTCCGCAGAAAAGTCGCACTCTTCTGCAACGTCAAGCCGGGCCACGTCATAGAGTCCATCGACGCCTGGAGCATCTACCAGGTTCCTCTCAATATGCACGAGGAGCACCTCGACGAGCTAGTCATCCGTCACCTCCAGATCGAGAACTTCGCCCAGCCGGACCTCAAGAACTGGCGCCACTTCCTCGACAGGCTGAAAGCTCCGAAATCCGAGGTCGACATCGCGCTCGTGGGCAAGTACGTCGAGCTTCAGGACGCGTACAAGTCCATCCTCGAGTCATTTGTTCACGCGGGCGCGGCCAATGAGTGCAAGGTCCACGTGCATACCGTCCACAGTGAGTACCTGGACGAGTCCAATGTAGAGGAAAAACTCGGCAGTATGGACGGAATCCTCGTAGCCCCTGGATTCGGTGAGAGAGGTCTTGAGGGCAAGATAGTGGCCGTAAGATATGCCCGCACCCACGGCGTTCCGTTCTTCGGAATCTGTCTGGGTATGCAGATGGCAGTCGTAGAGTTCGCCCGTGACGTCCTCGGCTACGCCGATGCCGCTTCCACGGAGGTCAACCCTAAGTCCGAACATCCTGTAATCGACCTTATGGAGGACCAGAAGTCCACCACCATCAAGGGCGGCACTATGCGTCTCGGCGCCTTCGCCTGCAAGCTCGAGAAGGGCTCCCTCGCGGAGAAGATTTACGGTACGGAAATGATTTCCGAACGTCACCGCCATCGCTATGAGTTTAACTCAGAATACCTTGATGCATTCCAGAACGCCGGCCTGAAGGCTACCGGAAAGAACCCTCAGACAGGCCTCGTCGAGGTAGTCGAGCTTCCTGAACATCCGTTCTTCATCGGCGTCCAGTTCCATCCTGAGTACAAGAGTACCCCTGAGAACCCTCAGCCTATCTTCTGCGCTTTCGTGAAGGCTGCGATAGAGAGAAAGGCCGCTCAGGAAAAGAAGGCTGCATCTGAAAAGAAATAAGCGGGGCAGGAGGAGAAATGAAGAAATTAACGACGATATTGAGCGCCCTGATGGTGCCTGTACTGCTGACATCCCTGGTCTGCACATCCTGCCAGGCCAAGATAAAGCAGTATAAGATCAAGGTGGTGAATGAGTATCCGCACGATCCTCACGCATACACCCAGGGCCTGTTCTTCTATGGCGGCGAGCTCTATGAGACGACCGGCCAGTACGGAGAATCGACTTTCCGCAAGGTGGACCTGACCACAGGCGAACCCAAGGAAAACCTCAAGTTCAACAGGAAATATTTCGCCGAAGGCTCTGCGGAGCTGGACGGCAAGGTCTATGTGCTCACCTGGGAGAGCAGGGTGGCTTTCGTATATGACGCTGCCACAATGGCTTACGAAAAGGCATACTCCTATCCGAGAGAGGGCTGGGGCATCACCACGGACGGCACGCAGCTCATCACTTCCGACGGCTCCTCTAGGCTCTACTTCCTCGACAAGGATTTCCAGCTCCAGCGTTCCGTAACAGTGCGCCTCGACGGACGTCCGGTACACTATCTCAATGAGCTTGAGTACATTGACGGCAAAATCTGGGCGAATATGTATATGTCCGACCTCATCTTCATCATCGATCCCGAGACGGGCGATATCGAGGGTGCGGTCGACTGCGCCGGCCTGCTTCCGAACAGCCTGCGCGAAGAGGGCACAGACGTGCTGAACGGCATCGCCTATAACCCTGAAACCAGGAAAATCTACCTTACCGGCAAGAACTGGCCTCGCCTTTACGAGGTCAGGCTCGTGCTGAAGTAGGAATTTATTAACATACTTTGCAGGGGTATCCGGCTGCGAGGCCGGGTTGAGAGAGTCCCATCGAACCTGACGCGGTCCATACCGCCGTAGGGAATGCAGAAACTCCAATGCGCCGGAAGGCGTGCCCCTTGCATAAATTTAAAAATTATGCGAGGTTTTTTATTTATCTTAAATCTGCTGCTGGCCCTCGGCCTTGCAGCTCCTGCCGTTTCAGCGCAGGAAAAACATCCTTCTATGAAGGATGACGACACTTATTACGGTACAGAGCCGAATGACAGCGACCGTCACGAGAAACTCGACAGCGTCATCGTCTCCGCGAGCCGCGCAGGCCGCTCAACCCCAGTCACTTACACGATGGTGGGCGAGCAGAGCCTGAGGAGCTCGAACCCGATCAACTCCCTTCCGATGCTGCTTTCCCTGCAGCCATCGGTCGTCTCCGCCAATGAAGGCGGAACCGGTCTCGGCTACTCCAAATTCCGCGTCCGTGGCGTCAGCGGGTCGCAGACCAACGTCACCCTGAACGGCATCACCCTGAACGACGCCGAGTCCCAGGAAGTCTTCTGGGTGAACATCCCTGCGCTCAGCTCCCTGCTCTCCTCAGTCCAGCTTCAGCGCGGCCTCGGTACCTCGGCCAACGGTGCCGGCGCATTCGGTGCCAGCGTCAATATGAGCACAGCCTCAGTCGGAACCGAGCCTTATGCCCGTTTCGAATACTCCAGAGGAGCCTGGAACAGCTCGATGACCACCGTTGCGGCCGGTACCGGCCTGCTTCCGGGCGGCTTCTACGCCAGCGCGGCCTACTCGAAAAACAGCACCGACGGCTACATCCGCAACGCCTGGGCCAAGGTCCAGTCCGCCTTCGCGGTGCTCGGCTGGATGAACGAGACTAACTCCCTGAGATTCACCTGGCTTATGGGCAATCAGCACACCGGCATCACCTGGAACGGAATCTCCGCCGCCAAGATGGCCACGGACCGAACCTACAACTCCGCCGGAGAATATTATGACGAGTTCGGGAATGCCCGGTATTATGACAACGACAGTGACAACTACACCCAGAACCATCTCCAGCTGAACTACGCCCATCAGTTCGGCGGGAATCTCGTCTGGAGCACCACTCTGAACTTCACCCCTGGAAACGGCTATTATGAAGAATATAAGGACGATGCGTCCTTCGCCGACTACGGTCTGAAGGATGTCGTGAAGGACGGCGTGACCTACGACAGCTCGGATATGGTCCGCATCAAGTCTATGGACAACAAGCTCTACGTTCTGAATTCATCCCTGACTTACCGCGGCGCACGCCTGAATTCAGTGGCGAACATCTATCTTTCCCGCTATGACGGCGACCACTTCGGAAACATTGACTGGAGCGATGTCCTCGGCGACGACTACGATTACAGCACCACCGAATGGTACCGCAACAACGGCCTCAAACAGGAGGCGAGCGCCAGCTACCGCGCTGAATATCAGTTCACCGGATCCCTCACCGGCTATGCGGACCTTCAGTACCGCTACGTAAACCTGAAAATGAAGGGTATAGACGACGAATTCAGCGATCTGGCATATAATACCTCCTGGAACTTCTTCAATCCGCGTGCAGGCCTTTCCTGGGCCATTTCCGACAGCCAGCGTCTCTACGGCTCCGCAGCCCTCGGACATCGCGAGCCGGGCCGCAGCGACATCAAGGACGTGATCGAGACGATCAACGCGGGCGGCTCCCACGAGGCCCTGAAGGCCGAAAAGATGCTCGACATTGAACTCGGCTACGAGTTCACCTCGGAAAAATTCTCCGCTTCCGCAGACCTCTACGCGATGGAGTACTGGGATATGCTCATCGAGACCGGCAAGCGCAGCAACGTGGGCTATGCCATCAAGGAGAACGTTCCGCGCGCGTGGAGAAGGGGAGTGGAGCTTGCAGCCGCGTGGAAGCCTTTCGCCGGCCTCGAGATCTCGGCCAATGCCGCATTCTCGGACAACCGTATCAAGGAATTCACGGCATACCTCGACGCATACGACCAGGATTGGACGAGTATCGGCCAGGTAAGTACGACTTATTCACGCCCTCATATTCTGCTCTCGCCTTCGTTTCTGGGCACTCTGCAGGCGCAGGCTCAGATCGGCGAATGGCTGAACGGGGCTGTATTTCAGAATCTTACGTTCGCCGCTGACTGGAAGTACGTCGGAAAGCAGTATTGGGACAACACTTCGGATGCGGAGCGCTGCATTCCTTCATACAACGTGATGAACTGCTCGCTGCGCAAGGATTTCTCCGTGCAGGGCGGCACGCTCGGCATCGGGCTGTATGTAAACAACTTGCTGAATGCGAAGTACTACGCTGACGCCTGGGTTTACCGCGCGATGGTCGGCGGGGCCGAGTATCAGGAGGAGGGACTTTTCCCGCAGGCACCGCGAAACCTTCTGCTGAAGGTTTCACTCAGCTTCTGATTACCCAACCACCATTATGGGGGCTCGACCTCCGGTCGGCGGGCTTTGCCCTTTAGTCGATCCGCTCCGTAAAAGCTTAGAAATTAGGCTTTTGCGGAGCGGACAACTTTTATTTTCTGAAGGCGACGCAGGCGTTGTGACCGCCGAAGCCGAGGGAGTCGGAGATGCCGAGGGTGAGGTCGGTGCGGACAGCGACGTTCGGCGTGTAGTCGAGGTCGCACTCCGGATCCGGCGCGTCGAGGTGGATGGTCGGCGGCACCACACCGTCCCGCAGCGCGAGCACGGTCGCAATCGCCTCGGCCGCTCCCGCAGCACCGAACATATGTCCCGTCATTGACTTAATCGACGAAATATGAGCACGATACGCGTCCTCGCCGAGCGCAACCTTGTACGCAGTCGTCTCGGTCAGGTCATTCAGGTGAGTGCCCGTGCCGTGCGCGTTGATGTAGAGATTGTCGGCCGAGGCGTCATACCCCGCCTCGTCCAATGCCAGCCTGATGGCCTGGGCCTGTGTGGTTCCGTCGGGCCTCGGCTGGGTGGAATGGTAGGCGTCGCAGGTGTTGCCGTAGCCCACCATCTCGGCGTAAATCTTCGCCCCGCGGGCCACCGCGTGTTCGTATTCCTCGAGAACCATTATTCCAGCGCCGTCACCCATCACGAAGCCGGAACGGTTCGCATTGAAGGGAAGTGACGCATACTGAGGATCTTCCGAGCGGGTGAGGGCCTTGGCATTGGCGAAGCCGGCGATGCCGATAGGGATGGTCGCGTACTCACAGCCTCCCGCGATTATGGCGTCGGCATAGCCGTGACGGACGGCCCTGAAGGCTTCTCCTATGCAGTGCGAGGAGGTCGCGCAGGCAGTAACTATATTCAGACACACGCCCTTGGCGTTGTGCTTCATTGCGATATGACCGGCGGCGATGTTCGAAATCATCGTCGGAATGAAAAGCGGTGATACCCAGCGGCCTGAAGGGTCTTCGACCATCTTGGCCGTCTCGCGGAACTGCGTCGCGAAGCCTCCTATGCCCGAGCCCACATAGACGCCCAGGCGGAAAGGTTCGATGTTCGCGTCTTCGCCGGTGGAGTGAAGTCCCGCATCGGACATAGCCTGATTGGCCGCGGCGAGGCCGTACTGCGAGAAGAGGTCCTGCTTGCGGACGAAGGCCTTGTCGATGCCGTAACTCTCAGGGTCAAAGCCCTTTACCTTGCCGGCAATCTTCACCGGAAGCTCTTCCGTGTCGAATTCCGTAATGTAATCTATGCCGCAATAGCCTTCCTGCAGATGCTTCCAGAAGGTGGGGATGTCGTTGCCCACGGAGGAGATGACTCCGAGGCCTGTAACTGCAACTCTCTTTATCATAGGCTTTTACGCTATAAATGAAGATGCCTGTTTCAGGAGCTTTTCTGCTCCCTCCATCACGTCCTTTACTATGTCCGCAGCGCTTTCGCACCTGGTGACGAGGCCGGCACATTCGCCAGCGAGGAAACTGCCGCCGTTAAGGTCGCCGTCGAATACGGCTTTCCTGGTGGCTCCGGTGCCGAAGGCGCGGAGCTGTTCAGGGGTGACGGACGGATCGTGCTCCATCTTGGAGAATTTGCGGGAGAACGGGGTTTTCAGGCTGCGGCAGGCGTCACCGATGGATTCGCCTGTGACTATGGTACTTACGTCGGAAGCCTTGATGATTCTTTCCTTGTAAATGGCGGGAACCTTGCATTCGTCGGCCACCAGGAAGCGGGTTCCCATCTGGACTCCGCAGGCTCCGAGCATAAAGGCTGCGGCGGCGCCGCGACCATCGTATATTCCGCCGGCTGCAAGGACAGGAATGTCCAATGCCTGAGCGATTTGCGGTACGAGGGCCATAGTGTGGGCATCCCCGATGTGGCCACCGGATTCAGCGCCTTCGGCGATGACTGCGGCGGCTCCCAGCTCCTGCATCTTGAGGGCCTGGGCCACCGAGGCGACGACCGGAATCACCTTGATGCCGGCTTCCAGCCACTTGGGCATATATTGGCCGGGACTCCCGGCCCCGGTAGTCAGAACTTTCACGCCCTCGTCGATGACGAGCTGCGCCACTTCCGGAGCGTTCGGGGCGAGGAGCATTATGTTCACTCCGAAGGGCTTGTCGGTCAGGCGGCGGCACTCGCGGATCTGATCGCGGACGGCGTCGGTGCTGGTATTGATGGATGAAATCAGGCCCAGGCCGCCGGCCTGCGAAACTGCGGCGGCGAGTCTGGCGTCGGCGATCCACGCCATTCCGCCCTGGAAGAGCGGGTAGCGGATGCCGAGAAGGTCACAGATTGCACTTTTTATCATATCTAAAGATTTTTTGCGGCGGCCGTGAATTCCGGCCGCCTGCTGAATTCTGTGCAAATCTATATCTTTCCGCGCGGAGGTTTGCCGTTCAGGGTTGAAATTGGCCGCTATTGTGGCGAACTTCGCCCCAATAGTGGCCAATTCAGTGCTCTGACTGGGCTTTTCTACAGCCAGTCGTCGAAATAGTTCGTGACCTTGTCCATCAGATGCACGCGCCAGATGCCCATCACATTGTGCTCCGAGCGCGGGTAAGGGAAGTAGTCGAGCTGCACGTCGTGCTCGATGCACTGCTGCACGAAGCTGAGCGAATGCTCCCATACTACGGTGTTGTCGATGGCGCCCTGGCAGATGAGGAGCTTGTTGCCCTTCAGCGAATCCACGCGGTTCAGAAGAGAGGTCTGCTCGAAGCCCTCAGGGTTCAGAGCCTGGGTGTCCATATAGCGCTCGCCGTACATTATTTCGTACCATTTCCAGTCGATTACCGGGCCGCCGGCAACACCGACCTTGAAGACTTCCGGATAATGTGTCATCAGGGAGATGGTCATATAGCCGCCGTAGCTCCAGCCGTGCACTCCAACTCGCTCACTGTCAACGAACGGCTGCTCGAGAAGCTTGTTGATGCCGACCATCTGGTCTTCCATCTCCACCTTGCCGCACTGGCGGTTTATGGCCTTCTCGTAGGCTGTTCCGTGGTATGGCGTACCGCGGTTGTCCTGGACGTAGACGATGTAGCCTTTCTGCGCCATCTGCAGTTCCCAGTACCTCACATAACCCAGCCAGCTGTCGTGAACCATCTGGGAATGAGGACCTCCGTAGACATAGAGAAGAAGAGGGTACTTCTTCGCAGGGTCGAAATCAGGAGGCAGGAAGAGGCGGTAGTGGTTCTCGTATTGGCCGTCGGCGCTCGCGATCTTTCCGAAGACGGCCTCGCCGCAGCGGTACTCGCTCAGAGGGTTTTCCGCCCTGAACAGCTCGCGGACGAGCGTGCCGTCGGCCTTGCGCAGGTTCTGGACGCGTGGAACGTTGAAGCTGCTGTAGTCGTCAAGGAACCAGCTGCAGTCAGGGGAGAGCTGCACATTGTGCCAGCCGCGCTCAGGAGTCAGGCGCTCAGGCTTTCCGAATTTCACTTTGCTGATGGCTCCGGAGCGGTGCTCCCTGACCTCGATGCGGTAGAGGTGCATCTCGGCAGGGGAGACCTCGGAGGAGGTGTAGTAGATGTATTTTCCGTCCTCGGCGGCGAATTCCACGTCGGCAGGGGTGTTTGTTATGCGAGTTATATTGCCTTCAGTATCACAGAGATACAGGCTCTTGTAGCCGTCGCGGTTGTCGCTGCTGTAGATGAAATGGCCCCTGGTGCCGAAGAAATGCAGGACGGCGTAAGGCTCCACCCAGGCGTCGTTGTCCTCGGTGAGGATGGTGCGGATGAAGCTGCCGTCAGCGGCGCTGTACATATTCAGATGTACGTGGTGCTGGGTGCGGTCTATTACCTGGATGAAGATATAGGCCTCGTCCGGGGACCAGGTGATGTTCGAGAGGTAGCGGTCGGTGCCGAAGTCGGTGACGGCTGTCCAGACGGTTTCGCCGGTCTCCAGGTCATAGATTCCCAGGCCGACACGCTCGGAATCCATACCGTTCATAGGGTATTTGATGGTTTCCAGGGTGCCTGTGCGGGTGGAGATGTCCAGGAGAGGGAAGTCGGTCACGTGGGATTCATCCTTGCTGTAGAAGGCAAGTTTGTTACCGTCCGGGGACCAGAAGATGCCGCCGTTGATGGCGAATTCGTTGCGGGAAACCGTGGTGCCGTAACTTATGGAAGGATCTTCCGAGATGGCTACTTCGTGGATATTGCCCTCTGTGTCAGCGTAATAGAGGTCACGTCCGAAGCAGTAGGCGATGTCGCCCCTGACGGATTCCTCCCTGGCGGTGACCCCTGCAGGCAGAGCCTGCACGGCGGCTGACGCCGCCGGCGCTTCGTAGTTCTCGATATTGCCCTCTATGTCAGAGAGTTTCCACTCCCTTTCACCGGGATTTCTGAATGTGAATTTGTCGCTCTCCGCCCAGCGGGCCGTCATTCTCTGCGGGGCCAGATAGCCCATAGTGGAGATGTTTGTGGTGATTTCCTTTGTTCCGTTCGAGGCCGGGTGCGTGTCTATCACGCCCTCGAAGTACGATGACGTTTGTGCATTGAGCGGAACGCTCAGACAGGCGATGGCGATGCTGAGCGATGTTAAGTTCTTTATTTTCATATTACTCAATAGGGATTACGGTTGTCATATCGGACTTCTGGACGGAGATGATCTTGTCCACGATGTACTTCTCCATCCCGCGCCAAGGCAGGGCTCCGAGGTACTCCTTGTAATGAACCTCGACCATCTTGCCGCTGCAGCGCATAAGGGAATCCGCTACATCCTTGTTTACGACCGAGAAATTGAACTCGTTCGACTGGATGC
>CAVCSJ010000073.1:0-10300 GCA_963604895.1 bacterium | reverse complement strand
AACCACGCCTGCTCGATACGCTGTGTAAAGGCGAAACAGTCTCTGGATTAAGTGGAATATTGGATTTTGTAATGGTGAAATATATTTTTCTGTTTATCATACAACATAAACTTTGACCTAAACTTAACGGTCTAAGGCTTAATACATAACTTGAACTGGCTGAAATAAGCCGGATGACCTATGCTTATACTTAACAAATCAACAATCATCATTTTCGGATGGTCGGGAATGCCCCGGCCATCCGTTTCTTTTGTCATCTGCTGTTTCTCTGTAAGTCTATCTTCCCTTGAAGCCGCGCATCTGGGCGGCGAGTTTGCCGCTGACTGCGGATTTCATCAGCTTGCGGGTGCCCTCGAACTGCTTCAGGAGCTTGTTTACGTCCTGAATGCTGGTGCCGGAACCGGCCGCGATTCTTCTTCTGCGGCTACCGTTTATGATGTCAGGATTGTCGCGCTCCTCAGGAGTCATCGAGAGTATGATGGCCTCGGTGGACTTGAATGCGGTCTTGTTGTCGATGTCCACGTCCTTGATGAGCTTGCCCATACCGGGAAGCATACCTGCGAGGTCCTTGATGTCACCCATCTTCTTCACCTGCTGGATCTGGTCGTAGAAGTCCGAGAGAGTGAACTTGTCCTTCGCGATCTTCTTCTTCAGTTCGCGGGCCTGTTTCTCGTCGAACTGCTCCTGAGCCTTCTCCACGAGGGATACGACGTCACCCATACCGAGGATACGGTCGGCGATACGGGCCGGATAGAAGACATCGAGCGCCTCCATCTTTTCGCCCGTGGACACGAACTTGATCGGCTTGCCGACCACGGCCTTGATGGAAAGTGCGGCACCGCCGCGGGTGTCACCGTCCATCTTGGTCAGAACGACTCCGTCGTAATCGATGGCTTCATTGAACGCCTTGGCGGTCTCGACTGCATCCTGACCTGTCATCGCATCGACCACGAAGAGGGTCTCGGTAGGCTTCACGGCGCTGTGCAGGGCGGAAATCTCGTCCATCAGCTCCTTGTCGACGGCAAGACGGCCGGCGGTATCGATGATGACTACGCTGTAGCCTTCGGTCTTAGCCTTGGCCACCGCGTTCTTCGCTATCTGGATCGGGTCCTTCACGCCGTCCTCGGTGTATACCGGAACGCCGACCTGCTCTCCGAGAGTCTTGAGCTGCTCGATGGCGGCAGGGCGGAAGGTGTCGCAGGCTGCGAGCAGGACCTTCATTCCCTTCTTGCTCTTGATGTTGAGCGCCAGTTTGCCGGAGAAAGTAGTCTTACCGGAACCGTTCAGACCGGCCACCAGGACGATGCCCGGCTGTCCCTTCACGTTGATGTCGGAAGCGTCGCTGCCCATAAACTCGGCCAGTTCGTCGTGGACGATCTTGACCATCATCTGCTGAGGCTTCACGGCCGTGAGGACGTTCTGGCCCATAGCCTTGACCTTCACGCGGTCGCAGAACTCCTTGGCCACCTTGTAACTTACGTCGGCGTCCAGCAGGGCCCTGCGGATATCCTTGAGGGTTTCGGCTACATTGATATCGGTGATTTTACCTTCACCTTTCAGTATCTTGAAAGAGCGTTCCAGCCTTTCTGACAGATTCTCAAACATCACTTAAATTTTATCCTGTTAAACTCAGACCGCGTCCGTCGCGCGGTAAATCCTGCAAATTTACTAAAAATTACTTGATTCTATACGGCGCATCCTCATAGAGAGTGTACCTCTTGGCCTTGCGGACCCATTTCTGCTCCTCGCCCTTCACGTGCTCCTGCACGATGTCGAAGGTGATGCTGCCTTTCAGATACTCCCGGATGACCGGGTCCGCGAGCCTCTCTTCGAAGCCCGGCAGGAATTCGAACTGAGAGTAATGCTCTTTCATATAGCGCATTACACGGAGAGTGTGCAGCAGGGAGTGGTATTCCTCGCCGCCGGTGAGAAGAATCTGGTAACCGTAGCATCGCTGACCCTTATATTGGCCGGAGGCCGGACGGAAAGAACACGGGCGGAGGATCGCGCCTTCGGCTTGCGGCAGGTCCGCTATGTTCGGAGAGATGAACGGAGCGCCTATGTATTCGTACGGACGCGGAGTTCCGGTTCCGGGGCACACTGTCGTGAATTCCCACAGGGCGCCGCCGCTCTGCAGGGCGCAGCTGAACAGACCCGGCACTTCAGCGGAAGGCGCTATGGTCCACGGCATCAGCACCCTGTTCGATTCTGTGGCTTCGGCGGAGATGATGTGCAGCGGAAAGCGGGCTCCCAGGTCGCTGTAATGCACGTGGCAGAGCTCGCCGAGCGTAAGTCCGTGCCTGTGAGCGACTTTGGCTGTCCAAGGCTCGCCGTCGAGAACGGGTATCGTGCCTTCCACAATGCGTCCGGCAGGGTTCGGATGGTCCACTATGTAGAGCGACGGAACTGCGCATTCCTCTTCGGTCGAGGACTCGCGGTCCATTGCGTCGAGCAGGGACATCAGACGAAGCACGTCCCTCGTGTAGCTGAAGTAACGCGCTCCGCTGTCCTGGATTTCGACCACCAGAGCGTTGAGGCCCACGAACATATCTTCGCTGAACTCTATATGGCCCGCGCCGTCGAAGGTCAGCTCTGCGTCAGCGGGAGTGAAGACCTTCGCGAGATTGCCGCGACGGTGGAAAATCTCGTACATATATTGGCCGGAGGCCGTATCCCAGCAGTTCTGAGTGCACAGGCACCCCACTCTGCCGTGTATCAGCGCTCTGTCGGGCTGACTGTCGAGAGCGGTGGTTCTGAATGAAAACATTTAGGCGTTCATTATCTTTTTAGCGATTTCCACTACGCGGGAGGCGAGCTCTTCGGCGGCCTCCTGGGTCGGAGCTTCGGAGTAGATTCGGATGATCGGCTCGGTGTTCGAGCGGCGCAGGTGCACCCACTGCCTCTCGGCCTCGAAACTGATCTTCACGCCGTCGATGTCGTTTATGTCCTCCTTGGCGAAGATGCTTTTCATCTCGGAGAGGATGCGGTCGATGAGCGCCTTGTCGGAGAGTTCGATGCGGTTCTTGGCGATGAAATACTGCGGGTATGTCGCCTTCAATTCGCTGACTTTCATCTTCTTGTGCGCGAGGTTGCTTAGGAACAGAGCTACGCCCACCATCGCATCGCGGCCGCAGTGGATGGCCGGATAGATGACTCCTCCGTTGCCCTCGCCGCCGATCAGCGCGCCTTTCTCGTGCATCTTGGTCGTGACGTTCACTTCGCCCACTGCAGCGGCGTAGTACTTCCCGCCGTGCTTCTCGGTCACGTCGCGCAGTGCCCGGCTGCTGGAGAGATTGCTCACAGTGCACATATCCTTCAGTCCGGCCTTCTCGCCGCATTCCAGCAGGTAGTCCGCCACGCTCACAAGGGTGTATTCCTCCACGAACGGCTTTCCGTCCTCGCAGATGAAGGCGAGTCTGTCCACGTCAGGGTCCACCGAGATGCCCAGATCGGCTTTCTCCCTTACCACGGTCTCGCTGAGGTCCACGAGGTTTGCCGGAAGCGGCTCTGGGTTGTGGGCGAAATCGCCCGTCGGCTCGCAGTTCAGTTTCACGCATTCCACGCCCAGGCGCTCCAGCAGACGCGGCATAATGATGCCGCCCACGGAATTTATCGCGTCCAGAACTACCTTGAAATGAGCGTTTCTGATAGCCTCGGCATCTACTGTCGGCAGAGCGAGGACCGCGTCGAGATGCTCGTCGGTGAAGTCGTGCTCCTCGATCTTTCCGAGCTCGTCCACGCCCGCGAAGTCGAAGTCATCGGACTCCGCCGCCTCCAGGAGGGCGTTGCCTTCGGCGGCATTGAGGAACTCGCCGTGCTCGTTCAATAGCTTAAGCGCGTTCCACTGGCGCGGGTTGTGCGAAGCCGTGAGGATGATGCCTCCGTCGGCTCCGGAGAATGTGACCGCCATTTCAGTGGTCGGAGTGCTGGCGTAGCCGCATTTGACCACGTCCACGCCGCAGGCTACGAGGGTGCCGCAGACGAGCTGCTCCACCATCGCGCCGCTCAGGCGGGCGTCCTTGCCCACTACGACCTTGTAGCGGCTCCCCGCAGGCTTCGGTCTGCGTTCGCGCAGCTTAAGGCAGTAGGCGTATGTGAATTTGACTATATCTACAGGCGTAAGTGCCTGACCTACGGCTCCGCCAATGGTTCCGCGGATGCCGGAGATGCTTTTTATGAGTGTCATTTTACTATTTCTTTATTTCAGAGAGCCAGGTGTCGATGGCTGAGAAGAAAGGTTTTCTGTAACTTCCCAGACCGTCGCGGCCGAATTCGCTCGTGTGGAATCCCCAGCCGTGTCCGCCTCCAGGGAAGATGTAAATCTGTGCTGAAACTTTGTGGGCGAGCAGGGCCTGGAAGTAGCTGATGCTGTTCTCCGGAACCACCAGACCGTCATTGCTGCTGAGCGCAAGGAGCGTCGGCGGGGTGTTGTCACTTACCTGTTTCTCGAGGGAATAGCGCTCCATAAGAGCTTCATACTGAGCTTTGTTCTTCTGATACTCGGCATAAGGGAGACTCTCGTCGAGCCACTTCTGTCCGCTTCCGATGAGGTTGTCGATGCTGCCCTGGTGAGTGAACTCCGGATCGGTCGTAATGACAGGGTACACGAGAATGGAAAAGTCAGGGCGTGTCACATCGTCCACGAAGAGGGTGGAAGCGCTCGCGGCGAGATGTCCGCCGGCAGAGAAGCCGATGACGCCGATCTGCCTGATACCCCACTCGTCAGCGTGCGCCCGGCAATAGCGGAATGCGTTCTGCACGTCTGTAAGCGGCACCTGCCAATGTCCGTTCGGGAGTCTGTAATTTACCACGCAGACGGCTATGCCCTGCTTGGTGAAGTAGTCGGCCACATAGGCGCCTTCGTTGAAGGCGGAGACATACATATAACCGCCTCCCGGACAGGCGACTATCATCTGCCCGTTCGGTTTCTTCGGGAGATAGATCTCGATTCTGGCGCTGTCGGAGATGTTTGCGATGTCGCCCCAGTCGTTCTGAGTCTCGATGCGGCCTGAAAGGCCGTTGGCTTCTCCCGGACCGAGGGTGACGGCTACGCCGTTCTCCACGATGCCCTTGTCCACGCTCTGGCCCTCAGGGTAGAGAAGGAGAGTCTTCGTAGGACGGAGTTTGGTCTTGGGCTGCGGCTTTGCAGCGTTGGCCTGCACTCCTGCCGTCAGGAGTGCAAGGGCCAGCAGAATATATAATTTCTTCATTTTCAGTCGTTATTCATTTGTCTGATGTCCACTTCGCTGCGGTGTGAGCTTCCGAGCAGCCACTCGCTGAAGTAGTCTGCGAGTCTGTAGAAGAAGTACTCGTTCATATCACCGTAACTGTGTCTCTGTCCAGGGAGTACGAGCATATCGAAACGCTTGTTGGCCTTGATGAGAGCATCCACCACGCGGATAGTGTTCGCAGGATGCACATTGTTGTCTATGTCACCGGTCACGAGCATAAGGTGGCCCTTGAGGTTGCCGGCGATTTCAGGATTGTTCTTGATTTTATAGATGAAAGTGGTGTCGCTCTCCATAACCTTCTCCTTGATGCCGTGATGGGTTTCGCTCCACCAGCGGTTGTAGATGGCGTTGTCGTGGTTTCCGGAGCAGGATACCGCTGCGGTATAGAAGTCAGGGTAGGTGAGGATGGCAGCAGTGGACATAAATCCGCCGCCCGAATGTCCGTGGATGCCGACCTTGGTGCCGTCAATCCAGGAATATCTGGAAGCAAGCTGCTCCACTGCATATTTCTGGTCTTCCAGACCGTAGTCGCGCAGGTTGCCGTAGCCGTAGTTGTGATACCACTTGGAGCGGTTAGGATGACCTCCGCGGTTGCCCACGGTGATGACGACAAATCCAACCTGCGCCAGACGGTCAGTGCGGAGCATACCCTTCGTCCAGGAGATGTTGTTTGCCTCCACCTGTGGGCCAGGATATACGTAATCGATTATAGGGTAAACTTTTGTGGAGTCGAAATCGAATGGCTTGTACATTGCTCCGTAGAGGTCTGTGACACCGTCGGCGGCCTTGACCTTGAATCTCTCAGGCATCTTGTATCCTGCCTCGTAGAGTTTGCTCAGGTCAGCCTTCTCCAGAAGGGTGCGCTTTCCGTTTCTGTCCACGAGATAGATTTCAGGAGCATAGTCCACTCTCGAGCAATTGGCTACGAAATACATAGCGTCATCGCTGGCGTATGCGGTCACGTCCATATCGTCCATATCCAGCTGCTTGATGGCACCGCCGTTAAGGCTGACGCGGTAGGTATGCATCTGGTAAGGATTCTCGTCCTTGTTAACGCCGCAGGCGCTGAAGAGCACATAGCCTTCCTTCTCGTTCACCGCAAGCACGTCTTCAACGTGGTATGCACCCTCGGTGAGGTTGCGGATCAGGGTTCCGTCAGCCTGGTAGAGGTAGAGGTTGGCCCAGCCGTTGCGCTCGCTCCACTCGATGAACTGTGAATTGTTCTTGATGAAGCGCAGGTTGCGGCTCTCGATATAGGTGTTCATTCTTTCTCCGAAGATGGTCTTCGTGGAATCGGAAGCGATGTCCACGCGGCAGTAGTCCATTCTGTGGGCGTCACGTGAAAGGCGGCTCATAAAGAATCCGTCATTGTCACCGGCCCATACCCAGGTATTGTAGTCGCGATACCTGTCGGCGACGGTCTGGGTACGGAATTCAAAGCTGCTGCTCTGATCCTTGAAGGCGATGGCCTTTATATGCTTCGATGTGCCGTCCTCGATGTTGAAGACGATCAGCTCTTCCTTAGGTCCCGGCTCGCCTGGCATCTGGTACTTGTAGGTCTCCAGGGTAGGGCGCGGGTTGCCCAGGTTGTTGATTACCCAGAGGTCCTTGATCTCGCGCATATCGTATTTGATGGTGGCGAAGTGCTTGGAATCAGGGGACCAGGCCAGCATCGAAAGGCCGCTGCGGCGGGTGGTGTCGCTGTCGGTGTTGCCTTCATAGCTGCCGTATCCATAGCCGTAGTCACGGATTCCGTCTTCGGTGAGCCTGTGCTCCACGATTGTGGAATCCTTCTCGTCCTTTGCTGCCTTGGCGAGGTTCTCCGCATCCATCCAATAGATGTTGTTGTTCTTGGCATAGACGCCCTTGCTGCCGTCCGGGGACATATTCGCCCAGAAAGGATATTTTTTCTCCTCAGGCTTGTACTCTGTGAGTTTCTTCGATGCAATGTCGTATTCGAAATGGAATACTTTCTTGGTCATTGCGTTAGGATTGTCCTTCGCCATAGTGTCGCGCACTTCCTGGGTGCTGCGCACGTCGAAGCGGAAGACCTTGTCGCCTTTCAGTTCCATCCTGTCGAGCTGGATGTGCTGTGCATCCACAGGGTCGCGGGTGATGGTGGTGAGTTCCATCGCCAGTTTCTCCATATCGAACACCTCGGTCTTGGTGGCCGTCTGAGGGTCTACGATATAGTATTTCGTTCCCTCGCTTGTGGTCCAGCTGTACCAGAAACGGTCGCTCTTCTCGAACCAGTTAGGGCGCATCGAGGTGGAGTGCACCATCTGCGAGATTTTCTTCTGTGAAAAACGTGCAGCGAGCTCATAATTTGGCTCCTGCTGTGCTGCGGCGCTGAAACTCAGTGTCAATGCCGCAACGGCGATGACAATACGGCCTGCTTTGCCGAATCTTGAATTATTAGACATATATTATTTTGTTTTGATATCTATTGTAGCGTCTCCTACTTCTGAAGAGACTGTAAGTGAGGCTTTTCCCTTCTGTCCTCTGATGGAGCGGACGATTCCCAGGGCCTTGCCGCTGAAGAGGGCCTTGTCGTGGCCCTTCAGCGAGAGGGTGTCGGCTGCGTTGCCGTTGTCCACGCCTGCGAGCTCACCGGCTCCGCTCACGTCGAAATGCAGCATAAGGTCAGCTGTCGGAACCGCGCGGCCTTCGGAATCCACAGCCTCGACTGTAACGTAGCTGAGATCGTAGCCGTCTGCGGCAATCGCAGTTCTGTCAGCCGTAAGTTTCAGAGCCACAGGCTCTCCGGTGGTCTCTCGGCGGTCACGCATAACCTCGACGCCGTCCTTGTAGGACACAGCCTCGATGACTCCCGGCTCGTAAGGAACCCTGAGCCACTGCGCGTGCAGGCGGGAACCTTCCTTGCTGCTCTTGCCCAGCGATTTGCCGTTCAGGAAGAGCTCGACTTCGTCGGCCTGGCCGTAGTAAGCCCAGACATCGATCACGTCGCCCTCGTTCCAGTTCCAGTGAGGGAAGAGGTGAAGTACCGGCTTGTCCGTCCATTCTGACTGATACATCCAGTAAACATCCTTCGGGAAGCCGGCGAGGTCCACGATTCCGAAATATGAACTGCGTGAAGGCCAGCTGTATGGAGTCGGTTCGCCGAGATAGTCGAAGCCGGTCCATACGAAGGTTCCTCCCATATAAGGTCTTTCCTTGATGGTGTACCAGCCCCATTCGTGCAGGTCTGACCAAGGAGCGTGCCAGCTGTCGTATGCAGGACACTGATGGTGAGGCGTTTCGTAGGTCTGGCTCCAGTGAGCCGGAACTTTCATCTCCACGTCCGAAGGCTGGAAATATACTCCGCGGCTCTGAAGGCCGGAAACTGTCTCCGAGCCGTACATAGGCGAATCCGGGTACCACTCGCGGACCTTGTCGTAGTCCCAGGTGTGGTAGTTGAAGCCCAGAATGTCAAGCGCGCCGCTTCGGATGAGATTGTTCGAAGTGGCGGTCTCGTTGAGGCCCGCAGTCACCGGACGCGTAGGGTCCATCTCTTTGAAAATTGCTGCCAGATGCTTGGTCAGCAGGATATTAGGGTTGTCGTCAGAACTCTCGTACTGAGGAAGAGAACTCATAAAGTTCATCAGCAGATTGGCCTGCTCGGCCGTCAGATTCTTGATGTCGTCCTCGTTCGAGTTCCACTGCTCGAGGATTTCGTTGCCCGCGCTCCACATTATCACGCAAGGGTGGTTGCGGTCTCTCTGCACGAAGTCGCGGATGTCCCGCTCGTGCCACTCGTCGAAGAAGCGCGAGTAGTCATAGGCGGTCTTGCGCTTGCGCCACATATCCATTCCTTCGTCGATCACCACGAAGCCCATCTCGTCGCAGAGGTTCAGAAGAGTCGGTGCAGGAGGGTTGTGGGAAGTGCGTATGGCGTTCACGCCCATATCTCTAAGTATCTGAAGCTGACGCTGGAGCGCTCTGCGGTGAACGGCTGTTCCGAGAGCTCCGGAATCGTGGTGCAGGCACACGCCGAGCAGCTTCAGTTCGCGTCCGTTCAGCAGGAATCCGCGGTCCTTGTCCCACTCGCAGCTGCGCACGCCGAAGCGGGTGAGGTAGCGGTCGGCGGCTTTGCCGCCAATGCTGACAGTGGTTTCAAGGGTATACAGATAAGGGTCAGTTACGTCCCAGAGGTGAGGGGAGTCAAGTGTAAGTCCGTCACCCATAATGTTTTCGCCGGGGTAGAGAGAAACTGTCTTCTCGCTGCTCGCGACCGCTTTGCCCTCGGCATCGAGCACCCGCTGCGCGACTGTCGCCTCGCACTCCTCGCCGCTGTTTTCGAGCTCCACGGTAACGCAGACCTCGTCATTGGACGGAGTCCAGACGAATGTGCCGTTCCACGCCACGTGAACCTCAGGGACGACGGTCAGGCGCACGTCGCGGTAGATTCCGCAGCCGGCGTACCAGCGCGAATTCGGCTGAAGAGCGTTGTCGCAGCGCACTGCGATGAGGTTGTCCGAGCCCGCTTCCGGATGAAGCGCATCGGTTATGTCGTAGCGGAACGAGCTGTAGCCGTAAGGGCGCGTGCCCATTTCCTGCCCGTTCACGTAGACGGTGCTGTTCATAAATACGCCGTCGAACTCCACCCAGACGCGTTTTCCGCCGCTCAGGTCAGGCGTGCTGAAATGCTTGCGGTACCAGCCGATGCCGCCCGGAAGCGCTCCTCCGCCCGGGGTGGAAGGGTTGTCTTTCGAGAAATTGCCTTCGATCGACCAGTCGTGCGGCAGATGAAGTTCGCGCCACTGCGAGTCGTCGAAGTTCTCCGCAGACCACTCCACGGCATCTCCGAGGCTGAAGCGCCAGTCGAAGTTGAAGTCCTCCGAAGTGCGCAGAGCAGCTTCGTTCGTGCAGGAGCAGATCATCACGGCCGCTGCAGCGGCCAATAAGTAATTCAGTTTCATATGGTTATTTTTTTTGTTGTTATTCGGTTTCCGACTTCGGCTTGCCTGACAGTGCGAACAGCCCGAGGATGGTGAGCGCGGCATTCAGAAGCAGCAGCTCGAAACTCATCACATAGCCCAGGCCGTGCAGCAGCGCGTATCTGACGAAGA
>CAVCSJ010000072.1:0-10331 GCA_963604895.1 bacterium | reverse complement strand
CCCTTGTCAGGGCATCCTGCAGGTAATAGATATAATTGCCGCAGAGCTCGAAATCAGACTTCGCATAATCGTAGAACTCCAGATAGAACCCTGCACTCTCGATAAGACCGTTGAATATTTCCAGCGCCAGATTGCGCGCCTTCTCGGTCTCGCCGAGCACATAATAGTCCGTAACCATCTCGATCACAGAGAAATCATTCGAGGAGAATCCCAGAATAACGCTTTCCAGAGGATAGCGGTCGCTGCTGATGTACGCCTGGCACTTGTCCAGCATCTCCAGAGCCCTTTCCGGCTCATTCGCGTCTATGAACGCATTCGCGGCGGTCACGAACAGATTCCTCTGCGACATCACGCCCAGATGCGTATAGAGATTCTGATAATCCACATAATAGTCCTTGCGAGCGATAGCGTCCCAGCTGTAACTCTCTGTCATAAGCTTGTACAGATGGTCCGTATCCACAAGACCGGCCTCTCCCGTCTGAATCGTGTTCTGGAACGGAACAAGCTTGCTGGAATAGCCCTCGTACATCAGATAATCCTTGATGCCTATGTTGAGGTCGCCGCCCTGGTTCAGCATATTGATCGGACGGTCCCACTGGTAGTTCGAAAGCAGGTCGAGCATAAAGAGCTCAGGCTTGGAAAGATAGTCCTTGTCCGCAGGGATCTCGAGTATCATCTCGTCAGGAATCATATCCGCGAACTTCTTCGGAACGATGCCGTATTTGAGGCAATTCTCCTTGTTTACAGGAACGCTGATCTTGCGCGAGATGATGTAGTCCACCTTGCGTCCGCTCGTCAGGGCAAGCTTCACCTCCGGATGACGGAACACCTCCATCACGGCTGAAATCGGCATCACCTGGTTGCGGGTGTCGTAGATGTACACGAACTCGTTAGTACCGTACAGATACTGACTCTGTCCGATGCTCAGAGGCAGAGGCTTGGACTCGTTGCAGGCCCACTTCATCTGGTCGATGTACCAGTCGGTGCCCAGAAGCGAAGTATTGCAGATGCGCACGTCAGTACGCACTCCTTCGACCTCCTGCGCGTACCAGAGCGGGAATGTATCGTTGTCGCCGTGCGTAATCAGCAGACCCTGCTCGCCCACGGAATTCAGATAGTTCGAAGCCATCTCCAGCGAAGTGCGGCGGTTGCTGCGGTCGTGGTCGTCCCAGTTCTGCTCCGCCATCAGCACAGGAACGCAGAGGCACGCGACGGTGCACGTCGCGGCCAATGCCGTACCGTACTTGTGTGCCTTTGCCGTTTCGCATATCCAGGTCCAGAGCCCGGCCACGGCCAGGCCGACCCATATACAGAAGGCATAGAACGAGCCCGCGTAGGCGTAGTCCCTCTCACGCACCTGATTCGGAGTCTGGTTCAGATATACCACGATGGCCAGTCCCGTCATAAAGAAGATCAGGAACACCAGCCAGCTGCCGCGCTTGTCCTTGTCGAACTGGAAGAAAAGTCCCAGAAGGCCCAGGAGCAGAGGCAGCATATAGTAATGGTTCTTGCCCTTGTTTTCGGACAGTATCTCAGGGGCGCGGGACTGGTCCCCGAGACGGAATTCGTCCAGAGGCTTGATTCCGCTCTCCCAGTTTCCGTAGAAGAGATTGCCCGGACTCGGACTGTGAATGTCATTCTGACGTCCGGCGAAATTCCACATAAAGTATCTCCAGTACATCCAATGCACCTGATAGTCAAAGAAGTACTTGAGGTTGGCGCCCATCGTAGGCTTGCGGTACTGTGCTCCGTCCACCTTCGTTCCCTTTCCGTTGGTATAGTAGTTATAGAACTCCACATACTTGCCCGAAGGGTCGGCATACCACATTCTCGGGAAGAGCATCTTGCCAGCAGCATCGTATTTCGCCTCCACAGGGCCGTCGGCGTGGACATATTTCCCGTTCAGAGGAGTCCAGTACTTCGGAATCGAAGTCTCGAAAGGAGCATCGAAATACTGGCCGTAGAGTATAGGCGTGGAGCCGTACTGCTCACGGGAGAGATATCTTACGAGCGTGAAGGCGTTGTCCGGCTGATACTCGTTCGTCGGGGTCTTCGCGCTGGAGCGGATGATGTCGATGCTGAAGATAGAGAAGCCCACGATGATGGTCGTGAGGCACAGGATGGCGGTGTTCCAGAACACCTTGCCCTTTTCCATAGTCAGGAACGCTCCCCAGAAGCAGAGGGCGAGGACAGCCACCATAAAGAAGGCCGCGCCGGTGTTGTAAGGCAGACCGAGGACGTTCACGAAGAAGAGGTCGGTGTAGGCTGCGAACTTAGGCAGCAGAGGTATGATCACGAAGAGAATGAGGGCCAGGATCACTACCGAAACCACACAAATCTTCAGGAATTCCTTGAATTTGAACTTGCCGTTCTCGCGTTTGCGGTAGTAATACATAAACACGAGTGCCGGGATGGTCAGAAGGTTCAGCAGGTGAACTCCGATGGAGAGTCCCATCAGGAAGGAAATCAGTATGATCCAGCGGTTTGCGTGAGGCTCGTCGGCCTGTTCGTACCACCTGGTCATAGCCCAGATGACAAGGGCGGTGAAGAGCGAGGACATCGCATACACCTCTCCCTCCACGGCTGAGAACCAGAAAGTGTCGGAGAAGCAGTAGGCGAGTGCACCCACCGCGCCGCTGCCGAAGATGGCTATGGCGCTGCCCGTCGACCAGGTCCCGTCCTCACGTCTGGAGATGAGCCTCTTTGCAAAGAACACGATGGTCAGATAGAGAAGGAAAATCGTCGCGGCGGAGCAGAGCGCGCTCATCACGTTCACCATCACGGCCGCGTGCGAGGCGCCGCCGAACATAGTGAAGAAGCGTGCAATCAGCTGGAACACAGGGTTTCCAGGCGGGTGGCCCACTTCCAGTTTATACGATGATGCGATGAATTCGCCGCAGTCCCAGTAGGATGCCGTCGGCTCGATGGTGGAAAGGTAAGTCACTGCCGCTACGACGAATACGGCGAGGGCAGTCAGACGGTTCCACAGCTTATATTTCTTCTCGTTCATAATTTCGCTGTTTCTGATACGCAGTAAAACCTACAAATATACAAAGTAATTCGCTATATTTGCAAAAACACAGCCCGCGATATGGCAGACAATGACTGGAAGAAAAGACTCGGAGTCGTTTTTTCGACAAATCCCGAGTTCGCATACGAAGAGGAGAATACTCAGGAGGTTCAGACGCCTTCTCCCGACAAGCAGCGTCTCATAGTGGCGATAGACCGCAGCCATCGTGCCGGAAAGCAGGTGACTCTGGTGAAGGGCTTCGTCGGCACGGACGAGGACCTTGCAGCCCTCGGAAAGAGCCTGAAACAGCGTTGCGGCGTCGGCGGGACCGCAAAGGACGGGGAGATAACCCTCCAGGGAGACCTGCGCGACAAAGTCTGCGCCCTGCTCACGGAGATGGGGTATAAGGCAAAGCGGGGGAATTAGCAGAAGCGTATTTCGAAGCTCCTGAGGAGCGAAGCGACGCAAGGGGTCTGGGGAGTCCGCTTCCCAGTGGTTAAATTGGACGGCGCGCTATGCGCCGGCCGCGCAAAAGAAGTTTATGAACTGCCACCTACTTCAGATAGTGCCTCCCGCGCAGGAGGCTTTTGAGAGCGGAAAACTCCTTCTGCCTCAAGGTGTTATGTCCGAGGCGGGGAACGTTGTGGCCTGGAGCGACGTGCTGGTGAACTCGACGCTCGTCGTGGTTTTCGCGCTGCTGGTGCTGCTGAATATGCGCACTTACATCCACATCATTCCGCAGCTTGTGCCTACTCTTACACGCTGGAAAGTCTGTCTCAGTCTGGACCACAACATCCACCTCTGCCGCGAACGCAACATCTCCGCCCTTTTCCTCATCGTGCCTTTCTGCCTGCTGGAGGATCGCTTCGGGCTGCTGCACCCTTCTCTTATCGAAACTCTGCCGGCCGGTTGGCAGGTGCCCGCGGTGACGGGCTTCTTCCTGACCTATCTGATTCTGCGCAGAATCTTCTATGCCCTCTGTTCTTTCAGAACCCGCAGGCGTGAAACTTTCCTCGCGGCGCACCGGAGCTCCTACGGCTATTTCGTGCTTATGATGCTTCTGCTGCTCGTGTCCGTGGGAATCTGCTATGTGTTCAGGTATAACGAGCTGACTTTCAGCTGGGTTCTTCTCGTCGAAATCCTGTTCTGCTATATGGTGTCGGTCGTGCGGAAAGGACAAATTTTAAATTCATTTTGCAATCCATTTGTGACATTTTTGTATCTTTGCGGCCTTGAATTGATTCCGACCGGTCTGCTGGCAGCGGCAGTAGTGCTTCTGTAGCGTTCCCGGCGGGTTTATAAACAGATTATGGCTATCGAAAAGATATTGATCTCACAGCAGGCCTCTCTCAAGAACCAGGCTTATGACGCGTTGAGCGAGAAGTACGGTGTGGACCTCGAATTCCGACAGTTTTTCAAGGTGGAGCCGCTCACCTCACGCGAGTTCCGCGCCCAGCGCATCAATCTGCTGGACTACACCGCGGTAGTGTTCTCCTCCCGTCACGCAATCGACGCTTATTTCGCTCTCAGCGAGGAGCTCAGAACGAAGATTCCTGAGACGATGAAGTATTTCTGCACCACCGAAATGGTGGCAATGTATCTGCAGAAGCATATCGTGTACCGCAAACGCAAGATTTTCTTCGGAAACGGCACTCCTCAGTCGGTGGTGGCGCTTATCGGTCCCAAGCATAAGGGCGAGAAGTTCCTCATCGCGACTTCCGAGTCTGCGAACAGCGACCCTGTAACGAGTCTTTTCGATGCTGCCGGCATCGAGTACAAGACAGCGGCGTTCATCAAGAGCGTTTCCCAGGACCTTTCGGACCTGAATCTCTCCGACTACAAAGCTGTCGTGTTCTACAACCCGGCCGATGTGAAGTCTCTTTTCGAGAATTTTCCTGATTTCAAGCAGAACTCCCTCAAATTCATATCATACGGCAAGAGTATAGTCAAGGCTATGGAGGATGCCGGTCTGGAGATTGCCATCAAGGCTCCGTCGCCTGACTGTCCTTCGGTAGCGAAGGCCATCGAACTGTATCTGGAAGGGGAGAAATAGGTTTTTCATCATCGGTGTCCGCTTCCCGGCGGGCACGCGGTGCAAATTTGGTGACGCTTGGCTTACACTCTCACAAAGTCGGAGAGGCTGTCCGGCAAGACGGCCGTATCTGCTCTTATCCACAAGGGCAGATGGGGAGTCTGCGCGCCGCTACGTTACTGTTTTCTCTCGGGTAACGGCTTGGAATTCAACCGTATAATAATCTCCGTTCCGAAGAAATTCTTCAAGCGCGCAGTGAAGCGAAACCTCCTGAAAAGGCGTCTTCGCGAGGCGTACCGCACCCAGAAGTCCCTGCTCCCGTCTTCGGCGGGCGTGGACCTGCTTCTGAGCTACTCTTCCGCCGAGATACTTTCTTCTGCCGAGATTCGCGAGTGCGTCGCCACAGTCCTTCGTCAGGTCGCCGCCCGCTCGGCCGCTGCCGCGTCCAATCCAGCTCCATCCGGCCGCTCCGCGTCCAATTCTGCCCTCACCGATGGAAAAGAATAGCCGGACCACAGCCGTATCAGGGACCTCTGTTTCTTCCACCGGTCCTGATTCCTCCCCAGCCGCTAAGCGGCCGGGAATGTTCAAGTCCACGCTGAAGAAAATCATCGTAGCCCCGTTCATATTTCTCATCAGATTCTACCAGGTCTGCATCTCGCCCCTGAAGCCGCCCACCTGCCGCTTCACCCCGACCTGCTCCCAGTACGCCCTCGAGGCCTTCCGCAAATACGGCCCCCTGAAAGGCTTCTGGCTTTCCCTGCGCCGCATCCTCCGTTGCCACCCCTGGGGCGGCTCCGGCTACGATCCCGTCCCGTAACCTTCCGTTGCGGTGGTTAATCTTGTCTTAACCGCTCTCCTCACCGCTTAAAATATAGTTGTCCGTGAAAAGAGGCCTTTTCACGGACAAACTTTGTTTTTTTACTCACTTGTCCGTAAAAACACGCTTTTTTACGGACAAATCCGAAATTATTTGATTTCAGGAAGACCGAGGTCCTTGAAGGTGCGAGGAGCAGGGGTGGAAGGAAGAGGCTTGCGGTCCTTGATCTGCTCGAGGGCCACCTCGATAGCCTTGTTAAGCTGCTCATCCTCACCGGCATACTCCTTCACAGGATCATTGTCCAGCAGAATATCCGGATCCACACCGTGATTCTCCACGATCCACTCTCCGGTCTTCGCGTCATAATTCGTGAAGAAAGGAACACGGACATCAGTACCGTCCAGATAAGGCAGCGAACCGCTGATACCCACGATACCGCCCCAAGTTCTCGTACCGATCACGGTACCTATATTATTCGCCTTGAAGCTCCACGGGAACAGATCACCGTCAGATGCGGAATACTTGTTGATCAGCAATACCTTAGGACCATCGTGAGTGCCTTCCGGAGTAGTGCCGTTCAGACTTGACCCGCGCGACATTGTCATACGGTAAGTCTTGCGAAGCAGCCTCTCGATAACCATAGGCGAAATATTGCCGCCGCCGTTCTCACGGTCGTCGATGATGAGAGCCTCCTTGTCCAGCTGAGGATAATACCAGCGCGCGAACTCATTCAGACCCTCGGCGCTCATATCAGGGATATAGATGTAGCCAACCTTTCCGCCGGACTTCTCCTCCACGGTACGGATGTTCTTCATAACCCACTCATAGTGTTCCAGAGGATACTCATCAGCGATAGGCTTGACCACAACCTTGCGGCCGCCCTCGGAACCGGACTTGTTCACAGTCAGCTCCACGAGAGCCCCGGCCTTGCCCACCAGAAGCTTGTAGATATTGTCCACATCCTTCAGAGACTCCCCGTCGATGGCTGTAATATAGTCACCCTCAGCGATATCCATACCAGGCTCGGTAAGAGGGGAGCGGAGTTCAGGACGATATACGGCGCCCTCATAGATATGGTCGATACGGAAGAATCCTCCGTCAGCCTTGCTCATCTTTGCGCCCAGAAGTCCCATATCGATGCGCTCAGCCTTAGGATAATCACCCGGACTTACATAAGCGTGACCGCTCGCAAGCTCGCTGATCATCTCACCGATGATATAGTTCAGATCCAGGCGGGTCTTCACATAAGGAAGCAGCGCGGCATATTTCTCCTTGACCGCCTTCCAGTCCCTTCCGTGCATATTCTCCAGATAATAACCGTCTCTGAAAGCCCTCCAGACCTCATCGAAGATCTGCGGCCACTCCTGGGAATAATCCACGGTCGTGTACATATTGTCCACGTCGATAGGATCTCCGCCGCCCACCTTAGGGGCAGGGAAATTCACTGCAGTCCACTTGCCGCCGGCAGTGCAGATGGCCTTCTTGTCACCCGCCCTGTATATAACCATACCGTCAGCACAGTTGTCGGACTTTCCGGTTTCGAAATCAAAGACCTTGGTGCCTCCGCGGCCATTGTACCACACCTTCTTTCCGTCACAGAAATAATTCCTGGTTCCGTCGATAGGAAGCTTGATGGTACGGTCCACAAGTCCTTCAGGATCAATCTTCACCACTACGGATGGGGCAGGATTGGACGCCTTGGCGGCCGCCTTCCTGGACTTGGAAGCAGGCTTCTCGGCAGGGGCTTCGGCAGCCGGCTCGTCAGAAGAAACCGACTCGCTGTCCGAAGGCAGGAGCGGTGAAGGCGTATCCGCTGCGAGCATCGTCATATATGCGCCGCTCATATCGCCGTACGCGTAGTTCCACTCGATGCGGCTGTAGATCGGGTTGAGGTCTCTGTCGGAGGTGAAAAGCAGGTACTTGCCATCGGTCGAGAAGCTCGGCGAAGAGGAATTGTACCACTTCTCGGTGACAGGATACTCCTTGGCGCTCTCGAGGTTGTAGACATACACGATGCTCATCTGGTTCGAAGCAGGGCGGGTGTATGCAATCCACTTGCTGTCAGGAGAATATACTACTTCTCTGAACTCCTGCTCAGGGCACTCGAGCACCGTTCTCTTAGTCTTGGAGACAGGATCGACCTCCACGATGCGGTTCTTGCGGTCGGTGTAGAGAATGTGCTTGCTGTCCGGACTCCACTGCAGGCTGCGGATGTAAGTGTCGCTGCCGGAAGTAATCTGAACAGGTTCTCCGCCCTCGGCAGCGTCATAGAGATACACCTCGGTCTCACCTGTGCCGTCGCCGATGAAAGCGATATATTTTCCGTCAGGACTCCAGCTCGCACTGCGCTCGTTCGAACCCGGAGTCTTGGTGATGTTTCTGGTAATTCCCTTGCCTACAGGCACATCGAAAAGCTCTCCGCGTGCCGTTACGGCCATTCTCTTGCCGTCCGGCGAGAGGCTGTAGGAATTGCGGCGCATCTTGCCGACATTCATTCTCTCCGCGCGGGCATAGACCAGGTCGGAAGCGAGGCTGATGTGAATCTGCTCTGAAGTCTTCGTCTTAGGGTCCAGCTTATAGAGATATCCGCCCTTCTCGAATACCACCAGCTGTCCGTTAGTGCTTGGGAACTTTACGTCATAGTCCTGGAAATCAGTAACTTTCGACGTAGCCTTGGTCTTCGTGTCATAGACGAAAATGTTCATCGTCATATCCCTGTCGGAAGCGAAATAGATCTCGTCGCCCACCCACATAGGGAAGATGTCCTGAGCGTCGCAGTCCGTGATCTGCTCCACTTTCTCACCGTCATAAACCCAGACCTCGTCGGCCATACCGCCGCGATAGTACTTCCAGGTTCTGAATTCACGCATAACGCGGTTATACGCAAGTTTCTTTCCGTCAGGAGAATACGAGCAGAAGCCTCCTTCCGGAAGCGGAATCTCCTCAGGCATTCCGCCGTTGATGGAAACAGTCCAGAGCTTGCCAGGGAAACCCTCGCCGGTGCGGTTGCGGTACACAATCCTCTGACCGTCAGGCGTCCAGCCCATCACGATATTGTTCGGACCCATACGGTCGCCGAGGTCGTCGCGCCCGTTCGTCGCAGTGTATGTCAGACGTACAGGTTCGCCGCCGCGGGCCGGAATGATGTAGACTTCGCGGTTTCCGTCGTACTCGCCGGTAAATGCAATCGTCTGTCCGTCAGGTGAATAATGCGCAAACATCTCGTATCCGACGTGAGATGTCAGGCGGCGGGCTTCACCGCCCGCCAATGGTGCGGTGAACAGGTCTCCCGCATAGGTAAACACTACATCGCGGCCGTTTGTCGCAGGGAAGCGGAGCAGACGGGCCTCTGTGTCTTCTGCAGCCTGAAGGGCTGCGCCGCTGCACAAGCAAATGGCTGCGGCAATGGTCAGGAACAGTTTCTTTTTCTCCATAACACTATATGTTTTTAGTTGAGAGCCGCAGCAGCGTTCTCATTTACGAATGAATATGCTCTGCGGTGCTCCCGGTGTCTATTTGATTGCCTTGGCGTAATGCGTAGGCTCCTTGTGCGGAGTCTGGGGATGCACTATCGCCGCCGGAATTTTCTTTTTGCAGGCGTAGATGAGTATGCACACACCTGCGATGATGAACGGAATGGACAGGAGCTGGCCCATATCCAGAGCCATGCTCTGCTCGAACTCCACCTGAGGCTCCTTGATGAACTCGATAAGGAAGCGCATACCGAAGCAGCCGATGAGAAAGAGTCCGAAGAAAGTCCCGCGATAGGTCTTGTCCAGACGCTTGCGGTAGATCCAGATGAGAATGAGTCCGAGAATGAAATAGGACAGAGCCTCGTAAAGCTGTGTAGGATGCTTCGGCTCGGTCTCGCCCCGCAGCGAGAATATCATTCCCCAGGGCAGATCCGTAACGTCTCCGTAGATTTCGGAATTGAAGAGATTTCCCAGGCGGATCATACAGCCCGCGAAGGCTACCGTGATGCACAGACGGTCCATAATCCAGAGGAAATCGAAATGGTTCTTCTTGCCGTAATGGGCTGAGAACCACCACATTGCCAGAAGCAGGGCGATGGCTCCGCCGTGCGATGCGAGGCCTCCCTTCCACGGCATAAAAATCTCCGCGAAGCCTTCCCAGCTTCCCAGATAATATTCAGGCTGATAGAATAGACAGTGTCCCAGTCGGGCGCCCACGATGGTGCCGATAAGAAGGGTATACAGAAGCGGATCCAGGAGTTTTTCGTCCACGCCCTCTCTCCTGAAGAAGCCCTTGAAGATGAACCAGCCTATGATGAATCCGGATACGAACAGCAGAGAATACCATCTCAAGCCGAAACTTCCTATCTGAAAAATGACCGGACTCACGTGCCAGTCTATGAACAATAATTCCATCTGTCTAAAAACTAATCAGACAAATGTATGAATATCCTGCTAAAAATACAAATCTTCTACCGCACCTCTTCTATGGAGTCG
>CAVCSJ010000071.1:0-10369 GCA_963604895.1 bacterium | reverse complement strand
GTGACCCTATTCTGAATAAACGCGGTACGGCCCCGATTATGGCCTTCCATTTCGACGGGACACGCTTCGGACACAAGGCAGCGCTCTTCTCTATGCCGGGAGTCCCGTTCGAGACTGAGGCCGCCATTCCGGATGTTCTGGAAGATATACGCAAGCATTTCAGTCTCAGTGACATATATCATCATACCCTGATGACCTACGGTCTTGCGGAATCAGCCCTCGCCGAGAAGCTCGCAGACTGGGAGGACGCACTCCCCCTGGGCATCCATCTCGCCTATCTGCCGAATCCGCTCACTGGTGTGAGACTGAGGCTCTCGTCCTTTACCGGAGACAAGGAAAGGCTTGAGGCTGAGGCAGATAAACTGAAGGCAATCCTCGGAGATCTGGTTTATTCCGACTGTGATGACACCCTCGAGTCGGCCATCGGCAAGCTTCTGAGAGGCAGCGGCTGCACGCTGAGCGCTGCGGAATCCTGCACCGGCGGCGAGATCTCGCATCTGATCACGACCGTCCCGGGCTCGTCAGAATACTACCTCGGATCGGTCACTTCCTATGCCGCCGAAATTAAGTGCAAAGTTCTTGGAGTCAAGAGAGAAACCATTGACACAGAAGGAATTGTAAGTTCCGCTGTCGCAGCCGCTATGGCCGAAGGGGTGCGTCGTCTTACCGGCAGCACCTATTCTGTGGCCACCACAGGCTGGGCTGACGCCTACGGCGATGAGCACGAGCCGGCCGGCACGGTCTGGATCGGTGTAAGCGGCCCGAACGGCACCGTCACCGAGCGCAAGCAATACCGCAATGACCGCAAGCGAAACATAGAGCGCTTCGCCGCCTCCGCCCTCGACCTCCTCCGCCGCTACATCGAAAAAGCGCGTTCCTAACGCTCTACGTCGGAGAGGACGCGGAGGTAATTGAGGCCCGCGACCTTCTCTATGGCATCCCAGGAGTAGCCGCGGGAGTGCATCTCGTCGAAGATGCAGCCGAGCTTCGAGACATTCTCGAGCCCGACAGGCTGCACGCAGACACCATCGTAGTCCGTTCCGATGCCGATATGGTCGATTCCCGCGACCTTGACGGCGTGATCTATATGGTCTACGACCAATTTACACGTAGGCCGCGGCAGTCCGAGCAGCGAATCCTGAGCCGCGTGCCAGGCCGCAATCTTCTCAGGATCAGAAGGATCCGCCTTGAACTCCTCCTCGATGGCATCCACGCGGTCCTCCAGCCCGTCGGCGGCGAGAGTCGCCGCGAAATCAGCGGAAAGGAAAGAAGGATAAATACTTACACCGACGAAGCCTCCGCCGTCAGCTATGCGGCGCATCAGATCGTCCGAAATATTGCGCCGATGCGGATTGAGAGCGCGACAGCTTGAGTGTGAGGCGATTATAGGAGACTTGGAGCATTCCAGACAGTCGTAAGCCGTGGTATCCGCGGCGTGCGAAACGTCAATCATCATTCCCAGGCGGTTCATCTCCGAGACCACTTCGCGACCGAAAGGGCTCAATCCGCCCCAGCGGCCGCGGCCCGCGGCAGAGTCACCGATTTCATTGTCTGCATTGTGCGTAAGCACTATACTGCTGATTCCCAGCTGCTTGAACACGCGAAGCAAGTTCAGCGAACGCTGGATCGGAGAGCCGTTCTCGAGACTCATCAGAATGGAAATGCGCTTCGCATCTATGTTCTCGCGAAGCTGCGAAGCATTGAAACAGAGGCGGATATCATCGCCCTCGCGCTCCACCTGAGAGTAAACGCCCGCGATGAGCTTCAGCGCGTAGGACGTGGCCTCGGCACCCTCAAGGTGCGGGAAAATATACATCGCAAAGACCGACGCACCGATTCCGCCGGCTCTGAGCTTCGGAAAATCCACGTGCGCGTGGTCGTTGTCCTTATGAAAATCGCGCAGGCGAAACATCTGCGAAGGTGAGTCGCAATGCGCATCTAATATGAACATAGTGCAACAAAGTGTCTCGCAAGCTCAAACATTTCTCTTCTTCGAGCATTGTGCACCTTGCGAAACTTTACCTATGCACAATGTTTAACTTCTACGTTACCCCATCCCTAAATGGCACTTCGTGCCTCTAACTGCTGCCGGCACGTCGTGCCTCTCAACGTTGAGAGGTAAACAGGGCCGCAAAAATCAGGCCCCGTACTCATCCATCAGAGTGGCCCACTCGTCCGTCTGAGCGTCCAGATCGCGTTTTTCCTCCAGATACGCGCGGGTCAGCTCCATAATATCGTCATTCGGTCCCGGCGCAGCCAGAACCTTCTCAATATCAGCCATTTTCGCTTCGTGCTTCGCAATCTCGCACTCCAGATACGAAATGCGATTGCGAATCTTGCGCGAAGCCTTCGAGCGATTCTTCATCTCCTCAAACGACTGCTGCGCAGTCAATTGCGTCCCTTCTCCGCTCGAATTCTCCGTTCCGGCGGCAGCCTGTTTCGACGGTTGTTGCTGCCCGCCTTGGCCGGCCTCCGGCCGTCCAATATTCAAATGTCTCTCCAACTCCTTGAGGCTCTCGAGCTTGCGCGCCTGCAGGAACTCCCCTACGCTGCCCAGGAACTCCTTCACGTGGCCGTCGCGGAACTCGTAGAGCTTGTCCACCAGGCCGTCGAGGAAGTCTCGGTCGTGGGAGACGATCACGAGCGTGCCGTCGAAGGCCTTCAGGGCATTCTTCAGGATGTCTTTCGACTTGATATCCATATGGTTAGTCGGCTCGTCGAGCGCCAGCAGATTATGGCTCTCGAGCATCAGCTTCGCCATACCCAGACGCGCCCTCTCGCCGCCGCTCAGCACCGAAACCCTCTTGTCGATGTCCTCGCCCTTGAAAAGGAAGGCAGCGAGGATGTCGCGAAGCTTCGTGCGGATATCCCCGACCGCGATGCGGTCAAGAGTCGAGAAGACGGTCTCCTTCTTGTCGAGCACATCTTCCTGATTCTGAGCGAAATAACCGATATTGACATTATGTCCGACCTTCGATGTGCCGCTTATCGGCTCCAACTGTCCCATAATCACGCGCATAAGGGTAGTCTTGCCCTCGCCGTTGCGCCCGATCAGGGCCACCTTCTCCCCTCTTTTTATCTCTATGCCGGCATCCCTGAAGACGACCTTCTGAGGGTAGCCAACAGTCAGATTTTCAGCCTTGTAGACCACATCTCCCGAGCGCTGCGCAGGCGGGAATTTAACCACCATCGCACTCTTGTCCGTCTCGTCAATCTCGATTCTGTCGATCTTTTCCAGGGCCTTTATCCGGGACTGAACCTGGTTTGATTTGGTAGGCTTGTAGCGGAAACGGTTGATGAAATCCTCCGTCTTCTCTATCATCCTCTGCTGATTCTCATAGGCCGCCGTCTGCTGGGCCATACGCTCTGCGCGAAGCTCAACGTATTGGCTGTAAGGCACTTTGTAATCATTCAGATGCCCCAGGACTATCTCCACAGTGCGGTTCGTGACGGTGTCCAGGAACTTTCGGTCGTGGCTTACCAGCAGAATCGAGCCCCTGTAGGCCTTCAGATAGTCCTCAAGCCATTCGATGGACTCTATGTCCAGATGGTTCGTAGGCTCGTCCAGAAGCAGCAGGTCCGGGCTTCCGAGCAGGATCTTCGCCAGCTCGATACGCATATTCCAGCCCTGGCTGAAGGTTTCGGTGAGACGTCCGAGTTCATCGGATTTGAATCCGAGGCCGAGCAATACCCTTTCGGCCTGAACCTCAGGCGGTTCGCTATGGCTTATCGCCAGATGGTCGTTAAGGTCATTAAGCCGGGTGATCAGTTCCGTGTATTCGGTTGAATCATAGTCGGTTCTTTCGGATAATTGAAGCGTTACTTCATCTATCTCGCGCTCCACATCCTTGATGCTCTCGAAGGCCGTCATAGCCTCCTCCATCACCGTGCGGCCACGGTGATGCTCCATAATCTGCGGCAGGTAACCTATGGTCAGATGGGACGGTTTGTCCACGTGACCGGAGGTCGGGGAGATCTCTCCGCAGATGAGTTTCATTATGGTGGATTTACCCGCACCGTTCTTCCCCACCAGGCCTATCTTGTCGCTTTCACTGATGTGGAAGCTGATATGGTCCAGCAGGTTGAAGTTGCCGAAAGACAATGTAAGTTCGTTAATCGATATCATCTGATTCTGCCTTGAGGGGCGAAGCTGTTTTGAAATAATTCCTCTTGTTTCTTACGCGGCCTTTCCGACCATCTTCGTCATCGGGCACGTGGCTGACGGCTTGTCATCAGGAATCCTCCTGCCCGTCTTCATCGTCAATCTCTTTCGGTGCCGGTTTGCACAGGAAAATGCTGAATTCATACAGCATATACAGCGGTACGGACACCACAAGCAGGGTGAACGGGTCTCCGGTAGGCGTCAGAATGGCCGCCAGAATGATTATCACCACTATGGCGTGCCGACGATACTGCTTCAGAAATTCCCTTGTTACTATCCCGAAATGCGACAATACGGCAAGCACCGACGGGAATTCGAAAAGAAGTCCCATCATAAACACCATTCCGCTGAAAATCCCTATGTAGGAATTCAGGGAGAAGGTGTTCTCGATGGCCGCACTCACCTGATAGCCGTCGAAAAAGACCAGCATCAGAGGCACCACGAGGAAATATCCCGTGCAGATTCCCAGGTAAAACAGGCCTGCACCCAGTCCGAAGGCTCCTCTGACCGTCTTTTTCTCATTCTGATAGAGAGCCGGGGCGATGAAACGCCAGAGCTCGTAGCAGATGTACGGGAAGGTTACCACGAAGGCCGCAATGAATGTGACCTTGATATGGGTGAAGAACTGTGCAGTCACATCGATATTGATGAGCTGCAGGTTCATATTTATCCCCAGCAGGCGGTAGAACCAGAAGGAAGGCCTGGTCGGCCCCAGGACCACAGTGTCGAAGACGAAGGTCTTGAAGAAAAACAGGACGACAAATACAACCACAAGGACGAGAACCGAGCGGATGATGCATCCCCTCAGTTCATCGAGATGGTCCCAGAAGGACATCTCCTTGCCTGACGATTTTTCGGAAGACACCGTCCGCAAACGCTATCCTACTCAGTCTTGTCGGCCGGCTTCTCTGCCGGTTTTTCGGCCGGCTTCTCCACCGGTTTGTCGAGTTCCTTCTCGATGTCCTGCATCTCTTTCTCGACCTCGTTCATTCCCTGCTTGAAACTCTTCACGCCCTTGCCGAGGCCGCGCATCAGTTCAGGAATTTTCTTGCCACCGAAGAGAAGAAGAATAACGAGGACGATGAGGACTATCTCCCAGAAGCCCAGACTGCCAAAAAGTAATGGATAAGCTAACATATTTATCTCTTTTTTTAGTCCAAATCCCGCTTAACAAAAATGTTAGGAGGTGGGACAATTTTGTTTCACTAGTTATTTTTCAATGCTTTAAGCTGCGACTCGTAGGATTCGATCCTTGAGAGTGCATCCGCCTCCTTCTGACGCTCCACGGCGACCACTTTCTCGGGTGCGTGGGCTGTAAAGGACTCGTTCGACAGCTTCTTGCGAACTCCTTCGAGGAACTTTTTCTGGTATTCCAGTTCGGCTGTAATCTTCGAGATCTCCTCCTCGACATTCACAAGTCCGGTGAGAGGAACGAACATTTCGACGGTTCCGACCATAAAGCTGACACCCGCTCCGCCTTCGGAAATCGAGTCCACACTCGCGATGGAAGAGGTGTTCGCGAGCTTGGTGATGACAGGGGCGTACTCCATAGGGAACTCGCCCTTGATTTTAAGCTCGAGTGCCTCGCGAGGAGAAAGGTTCTTCTGCTGACGGGTGGCGCGAACGCCATTGACCGCTTCGCGGGCCATATCGAATGCTGCGAGAGCAGCGCTGTCATAAGCTTGGGCCTTCGGAGTCGGCTGGTACATTATGGACTCCCCTTCCTTGCGCTCCTGCATGCTCTGCCAGAGCTCCTCGGTGATGAACGGCATCACAGGATGGATGAGCTTCAGCAGGTCCTCGAAGAAGCCGAGGGTGGCATCGTAGGTCTTTCTGTCGATTGCTTCACCGTAGGCAGGCTTCACTAGCTCGAGGTACCACGAGCAATAGTCGTCCCAGAAGAGCTTGTAGATGGCCATCAGGGCGTCGGAGATTCTGAACTTGGAGTAGTGGTCTTCCACTGCCTCGATGGTCTGGCTCAGCTTGGAGCGGAACCAATTGGACGCGATAGCGGCCGCCTGAGGCTGAGTCGCGCTGTCGCTGACGGTCCAACCCTTGACGAGACGGTAGGAGTTCCAGATTTTGTTGCAGAAGTTGCGGCCCTGCTCGATCTGGCTCTCGTCGTAGAAGATGTCGTTGCCGGCGGAGGAGCAGAGGAGCATTCCAATGCGCACAGCGTCAGCGCCATAGGTCTTGATGAGGACGAGCGGGTCCGGGGAGTTTCCGAGCGTTTTGCTCATCTTGCGGCCGAGCTTGTCGCGCACGATGCCGGTGAAGTAGACGTTGTGGAACGGCACGTCGTTCATAAACTCGTCGCCCGCCATTATCATTCGGGCCACCCAGAAGAAAATGATGTCCGGGCCGGTCACGAGGTCGTTCGTCGGGTAGTAGTACGCGAGGTCGGCGTTCGGCTTGTGGTCAGGATGTCCCGGGCGCTGCGGATCGAAGACGGAAATCGGCCAGAGCCAGCTGGAGAACCAGGTGTCGAGTACGTCCTCGTCCTGGTGCAGGTCTTCCATCTTCAGGGACGGATCCTTGGCCTGGGCGGCCTTGAGGGCCTCCTCAGGGGTGGATTCTACCACGAAGCTGCCGTCCGGCAGGAAGTACGCAGGGATTCTCTGACCCCACCAGAGCTGGCGGCTGATGCACCAGTCGTGGGCGTTCTCCATCCAGTGGCGGTAGGTGTTCACGTATTTCTCAGGGATGAACTTGATGTTGCCCTGGAGCACGTTCTCGAGGGCCTTCGGAGCGAGCTGGTCCATTTTGAGGAACCACTGGGCGCTGAGGCGAGGCTCGATGACGGCGTTCGTACGCTCGCTGTAGCCGACAGGAGATGTGTAATCCTCTATCTTTTCGATGTTTCCGGCTTCCTTGAGCATCTCGACGATCTTCTTGCGGGCCTCGAAACGGTCTTCGCCGATAAGAATCTGGGCGTTTTCGTTCAGACGGCCGTGGTCGTCGATGATGTCGAGGACAGGGAGGTTGTGGCGCAGGCCAATCTCGTAGTCGTGCATATCGTGGGCAGGCGTGACCTTAAGGCAGCCTGTTCCGAAATCCATCTCCACGTAGTCGTCTTCGATGATAGGTATCTCTCTGTTGATGAGAGGGATAAGTACTTTCTTGCCTTTCAGCCAATGATGACGCTCGTCATTCGGATTCACGCAGACTGCGGCGTCGGCCATAATGGTCTCCGGACGTGTGGTGGCGACAACTATATATTTATCTGTAGCATTGCCGTGGCCGTCGGAGATGAAGTAGCGCATATGGTAGAAGTGGCTCTGAGTGTCGCGGTGGATGACCTCGTCGTCGCTGAGGGCGGTGTGGCCTTCCGGATCCCAGTTCACCATACGGACTCCCCTGTAGATCCAGCCCTTCTTGTAGAAATATACGAAGGTGTTTATTACGGCCTCGCTGAGCTCAGGCTCCATAGTGAAGCGGGTGCGGTCCCAGTCGCAGGAGGCGCCGAGCTTGCGGAGCTGCTCGAGGATTATTCCGCCGTGCTCTTCCTTCCACTCCCAGGCGTATTTGAGGAATTCCTCGCGGGTGAGGTCTTCCTTGCTGATACCCATACCTTTAAGCTTCTGGACCACCTTGTTTTCGGTGGCGATGGAGGCGTGGTCGGTGCCGGGAACCCAGCAGGCGTTCTTGCCGTCCATACGGGCCTTGCGGATGAGGACATCGTTCAGGGTGTTGTTCAGGACGTGTCCCATATGCAGGATGCCGGTCACATTAGGCGGCGGTATCACTATGGTGTATGGCTCCTTCTCGTTCGGTTCAGAGTGAAAGAGCTTGTGTTCAAGCCAATAGGCGTACCATTTGTCCTCTACTTCGGACGGGTTGTACTTTGCCGATAATTCCATAATTTATATTTTTTCTTTGTTTTCCTTTATCTGCCTGAGGCAGGATGCCGTTTTTTCGGACAACTTACAAAGATACGATATTTTTCATTAATTTTGCGGGGATAAACACACTCAATTATGGACACGAACGAAAAAAAGCAAATCAGCCTGGAGCTCAAGCCCGAAATCGCAAAGGGCTCGTACTCCAATCTCGCAATAATCACCCACTCGCACAGCGAGTTCATCATCGACTTCGCCACGATGCTTCCGGGCCTTCCGAAGCCTGAGATCTCGAACCGTCTCATTATGACTCCCGAGCACGCGAAGAGACTTCTCAATGCCCTGGCGGACAATGTCTCCAAGTACGAGTCGCAGTTCGGCCCGATTTCTATGGGCGGAGAGCCTAAGGGCACTTTCAATCTGAGCGATTTTATGAATCAGGGCGGGACTAAATCATAGTGACGGTCCCGCTTTCCGAATAACTGAATTCCACTTCAAGAGATGAAGGATAAATTACTCAAGATAAAAACTTTAGTTTTTGACGTAGATGGCGTTTTCACTAACGGCCAGGTTCTCGCGATGTCTGACGGAGACATACTCCGGCAGTTCGATTCGAAGGACTGCTTCGGTATCAGGATGGCAAGTATGAACGGGCTTCGTCCGGCCATCATCACAGGCGGAAGTTCGGAAAGTATTCTGAGACGCTGTCAGATGATGGGAGTTGCCGAAGAGGATGTCTATCTGCATTCGCGTGACAAACTCGCTGATTTTCAGCAGTATTGTCAGAAGTATGGATACTCTCCCGATGAAGCTCTATACTGCGGTGACGACCTTCCTGACATTCCGGTGATGATGAATTGTTTCGGTGTAGCCCCCGCTGACGCGGTCGAGGAGGTGAAAAAGGCGGCTGCCTATGTTTCGCCTTTCTGCGGCGGTCGCGGCTTCATCCGCAACACCGTGGAGATGGTGATGAAGGTTCAGGGGAAGTGGGATTTCAACGTGGAGACTTATAAGAAGATGTTCTGAAAATGGACCTTAAGGGAAAGAAGATTATTCTGGCCAGCAATTCTCCGAGAAGAAGGGAGTTATTAGCTGGCCTTAATATTGATTTTACGATAGATACGGGCACCGACTTCGAGGAGAAGTTTAGCCCTGAGACTCCCCACTCCGAGGTGCCGGCACTGATGTCCGAGGGCAAGAGTCTGCATTTTCACAGGCCTCTGTCCGGAGATGAGATCCTCATCACTTCTGACACTATGGTGCTGTGTGATTCGCTGATTATGGGCAAGCCCCACAGCCGTGAGGAGGCCGTGGCGATGCTGCGCTCGCTTTCGGGGCGAAGCCACGAGGTGAAGACGGCGGTGACGATGAGAGACTGCCGGGGATACAAGACAGTGGTGGATACTACTGAAGTAGAATTTAAGACCCTGAGTGACAGCGAAATAGATTATTATATCGACAATTTCAAGCCTTATGACAAGGCCGGAGCCTACGGCATCCAGGAGTGGATCGGCTATATCGGCATAACCGGTATCCGCGGTTCCTATTTCAATGTGATGGGCTTCCCCGTTCACGTGGTCTATCAGCTGCTGATGGAGTTTGTGGAACGCTGACCTGGACCGCGGCCGCCTGCTGGCCGGCAGAGGTGGGCACAAAAAAAATGAGCCTCGACGCTCACGCGCGGAAGACTCATACTAACCACATAATTAATAACACTAAAACTAATAACCAAGGGCTGAGAGAAGCGATTGCTTCGTTGAGAACCTCAACCCGGATGCAAAGGTACTGCGAAAATTTTAATTTGCAAATATTTTTAATAATTTTTTCAAAAATTTTTAAAATCATCTTATGGCCTTCACTTACCCGTTTTGCTATAAGCCTATTCCTGAGATAGTTAGCGCCGCGAAGGAGCTGATGCAAAAAATCGCGTCAGAGCCGGAACTCGACGAAATTTTCTCTGAGGGGAAGATGTTGGGCGTTCTAATGGTCCGCGAAAAGGAAGAAAACGGGGTTGCCGACTGGCAGGAAGTGAAGTTCCTGTATGGATTTTCCGGATTGGCCGGAGGCCGGAGTATTATAGAGGGGTTCGTGCCGCCGATTTTCGATCTGAACGCGCCGGGCAGCGAGTATCGTGCGCGCGAGGCGGAGATCAGCGCGCTGAACCGTCGGATCCGGGAGCTGGAAAGCGATGATTGCGCGATAGCTTCACTTAAGGCGCGCCGCCGCGAGCTCTCTATCGCGCTGCAGGACTGGCTGTTCCGGCAATACCGCGTGATGAATGCGCGGGGCGAGTGGAGCAGCATCCGCGAGATTTTCGAGCGGCGCGGCATTATGCCTCCGGGCGGCACGGGCGACTGCGCGGCGCCGA
>CAVCSJ010000070.1:0-10725 GCA_963604895.1 bacterium | reverse complement strand
TACGCGTAGTTTCGATGTCACCGAAGTGGACTCCTGGAAAGCAGAGAGACCGTGCGGTCAAGGTTACATACACCTTCCCGGTTATCTTCAAGCTCCAGTAAGGATAATGAAACTCATAAAGAAGGCTGTCCGTTCGGATGGCCTTTTTTAATGTAAAAAACTATATATAAAGCATTTGGCCAAATATAGATATGGTGGAGGAAAAAGTAGAGAAAGCGGTATTCGTCGGCATAATAACCCAGAATGAAGACGAAAGAAAGGTAATGGATTACCTTGACGAACTTGAGTTTCTGGCCGAGACAGCCGGAGCGACAGGTGACAGAAAATTCATACAGAGGCTTGACAAGCCTGAAAAAGCCACATACATAAGAAGCGGAAAACTTCAGGAAATAGCTGAATACTGCGAGGAAAACTGCATCGATTACGTGATATTCGATGACGAACTTACGGGAATGCAGCAGAGAAACATTGAGAAAGTAATCAAGACGGCTCACGTCATAGACAGAACGAGCCTTATTCTCGAGATTTTCGCCCAGAGAGCCCAGACATCATATGCCAAAATGCAGGTTGAACTGGCCAGATACAACTATATGCTGCCGCGTCTTGCGGGTATGTGGACACACCTTGAAAGACAGAGAGGCGGCGTAGGAACAAGAGGCGGTATGGGTGAGACCCAGATAGAGGTCGACAGACGTATCGTAAAAGAGCGAATAAACCGCCTTAAAGAGCAATTAAAGAAGGTAGACAGGCAGATGGCCACACAAAGGGGTAATCGCGGCCAAATGGTCCGTCTGGCGCTTGTAGGCTATACAAATGTGGGCAAGAGTACACTGATGAATGTTCTTGCAAAATCCGACGTTATGGCGGAAAACAAGCTGTTCGCAACCCTTGATACGACTGTAAGAAAAGTGGTTATAGAAAATGTGCCTTTCCTGCTGAGCGATACCGTAGGCTTCATTCGTAAACTCCCTACCCAGCTCATTGAAGCCTTCAAGAGCACATTGGACGAAGTCCGCGAGGCGGATATTCTCGTCCACGTAGTGGACATCTCACACCCTTATTTCGAAGAGCAGATGCAGGTGGTGGAGAAGACTCTTCGTGAGATCGGAGCGGGAGACAAACCTGTATATGTGGTTTTTAATAAGGTAGATCTTTATAAATCAGAGGAATACGATATGTATTCTCTGGAGCCGAAGGGAAAGGAACATCTTACGCTCGAAGAACTCAAAAAGAGCTGGATTGCGGATGAGAAGAGTCCTTGCATCTTCATTTCGGCGACGAACAAGCTGGGGATAGAAAAACTCCGCAACGACCTTTACAAGATGGTTGCGGAGATTCACGCAGGGCGTTACCCCTTTAATAATTTCCTCTGGTAGGAATTTACCTGGATTTTCGAGCAGAAATTTGTTTTCGAAGAAGGAGTTCAGTGAACTGAATGACTGAAGAGAAAACGAATTTATGCCGGAAAGACAGGCAGATTAGTCTGAGAACTTAGCTGAAAGGAACTCTCGGTTCAGACGTGCGATGTGGGAAACGGAGATTCCCTTAGGGCACTCCATCTCACAGGCGCGGGTGTTCGTACAGTTACCGAAGCCGAGTTCATCCATTTTGGCTACCATATTCTTTGCTCTGTGCTTGGCCTCAAGGCGACCCTGAGGGAGCAGTGCGAGCGAGCTGACACGGGCTGCAACAAAAAGCATAGCAGAACCGTTCTTACAGGTGGCTACACAGGCACCGCAACCTACGCAGGCTGCTGCATCCATACTCTCTTCAGCCTCATCGTGAGGAATGAGAATGGTATTGCCGTCCTGAGCAGCTCCGGTGCGTACGGAAATGAAACCGCCGGCCTGAAGAATCTTGTCGAAGGCTCCCCTATCGACCACAAGGTCCTTGATTACAGGGAAAGCTGCACTTCTCCAAGGCTCTACAGTGATGGTGGCACCGTCCTTGAAATGACGCATAAAGAGCTGACAGGTAGTTACATGGCTGTCCGGACCGTGTGCACGTCCGTCAATATAAAGCGAACAGGCACCGCAGATACCCTCGCGGCAGTCGTGGTCGAATGAAACAGGACCGCTGCTCTGGCAACCTCTTTCGACTGCTACAGGATCACAGCCTTCAAGTATAAGCTGCTCATTCAGAATATCAAGCATCTCGAGGAAAGAAGCGTCTTCCTCAATGCCTGCGATATGATAAGTCTCGAAATGTCCCTTATCCTTGGCGTTTTTCTGACGCCATATCTTCAAATTGAAATTCATCTCTGTATTAGTCTTTGTAGTTTCTGGTCTTTACCTCAATAAATTCGTAGTTGAGAGGCTCCTTGTGGAGTTCAGGCTCCTGATCTTCACCCTTGTACTCCCAAGCCGCTACATACATATACTCGGCATCGTTTCTCTTTGCCTCGCCGTCCTCAGTCTGGCTTTCGATACGGAAGTGACCGCCGCAGGACTCGTTTCTGTTAAGAGCATCGCGTGCCATAAGCTCGCCGATCTCGAAGAAATCCTCGAGGCGGAGGGCTTTCTCAAGCTCCTGGTTGAACTCATACTGTGTTCCCGGAACCTTGACATTCTGATAGAATTCCTTCTTCAGGTCACGGATCTTCTGGATGGCAGTCTTGAGGCCTTCAGCGTCACGTGCCATACCTACATACTCCCACATAATGTTTCCGAGTCTCTTGTGGATGGAATCGACTGTCTCCTTGCCGTTGATGGCGAAAACGCGGTCGATACGGGCCTGAACGGCCTTCTCGGCATCGTCGAATTCCTTCACATCAGTTCTCTGCTTAGGCTCTGCGAACTTGTGTGCAAGATAATCGTTGATAGTTACAGGAACGACGAAATAACCGTCTGCAAGGCCCTGCATAAGGGCAGACGCGCCAAGGCGGTTTCCGCCGTGGTCTGAGAAGTTGGCTTCACCGATGGCGTAAAGACCAGGAATGGTGGTCTGAAGGTCATAGTCAACCCAGATACCGCCCATAGTGTAGTGGATGGCAGGATAGATCATCATAGGCTCCTCCCAAGGGGATGAAGCGGTGATCTTCTCATACATATCGAAGAGGTTTCCGTAACGCTCTGCCACTCTCTTTTTTCCGAGACGGCTGATAGCCTCGGAGAAGTCGAGGAATACGGCCTTTCCGGTCTCGTTTACACCGTAACCGGCATCACATCTCTCCTTGGCGGCACGTGAAGCCACGTCACGAGGTACGAGGTTACCGAATGCAGGATATCTGCGCTCGAGATAATAATCGCGGTCCTCTTCAGGAATCTGTGAAGGCTTGATGGTATGATTGCGGAGCTTCTTTACGTCCTCCATTTTCTTAGGAACCCAGATACGTCCGTCATTACGCAGGGACTCTGACATAAGAGTCAGCTTGCACTGCTGGTCACCGTGTACAGGAATACAGGTAGGGTGAATCTGAGCGAAGCAAGGGTTTGCGAAATATGCGCCCTTCTTGTAGCACTGCCAGGCTGCGGAACCGTTGCTGTTCATAGCGTTGGTGGAAAGGAAGTAGGTATTTCCGTAACCTCCGGTAGCGATGATTACAGCGTGAGCGCCGAATCTCTCGAGCTTTCCGGTAACGAGGTTGCGGGCGATGATACCCTTAGCCTCACCGTTAACTACAACGAGATCAAGCATTTCGTGACGTGGATAGCTTGTGACTGTACCAGCCTTGATCTGACGGTTCATAGCGGCATAAGCTCCGAGAAGAAGCTGCTGACCGGTTTGTCCGCGGGCATAGAATGTACGGCTTACCTGCACACCGCCGAATGAACGGTTTGCAAGATAACCGCCGTATTCACGGGCGAAAGGAATTCCCTGTGCAACGCACTGGTCAATGATCTGAGCACTTACCTCAGCCAGACGGTAAACGTTAGCCTCGCGTGCACGGTAGTCGCCTCCCTTGATTGTATCATAGAAAAGACGGTAAACTGAATCATTGTCGTTCTGATAGTTCTTCGCAGCATTGATACCACCCTGTGCGGCAATAGAGTGCGCACGACGAGGGGAATCACTGATACAGAAGACTTTAACATTGTATCCGAGCTCTCCGAGAGTAGCAGCCGCGGATGCACCGCCAAGTCCGGTACCCACTACGATGATCTCGAGTTTCCTCTTGTTGTTAGGACTGACAAGATGAATTTCTGACTTGCGCTTGGTCCATTTTTCGGCAAGCGGTCCGGCAGGAATTTTGGAATTTAATTTATCGGCCATTTTATAGTTGTTATGATTGAATTCGAAATTATCCGCAATTTTAGTCATTTTTAATGAAACGACCAATTCAAACTGCTGAATTATAACATAAATGCGTCAAAACAGCTCTTATACACATCAAAGTAAGTCTCTGAAACAGCTTCATATCCGTCGTAAAAAGCGGAATCTGACAATTCCCCTTTCCTCCAGCTTATGAACAGCTCATAAAACGACGAATCTATTCTCTTTTCCGCAGCCGCACAGCAGGAAAGCAGCGAAGGCCTCTCCCCCACCCCTTTCAGAATATTGTCCAGACGCAGATATTTCTCTCCGTTGCTGACATTATAGGTAAATACAAAGCTCTTCTTGATCTTCAGAGCAAGCGAGCAAAGTTCAGCGTTATCGCTTGATTCAGATTTCTTTACGCAGGAAGGAAGCCTGTCGCGGTCTGCAACCATCAGAGGAAGCGCCACGCTGCAGGCAGGGTAGCCAAGAATCGTCCACATAACGCTGTGCGCAGGATTCTCTCCGGATGCGACTCCTTCGATAACGACGGAAGCTGAAGTAATCTTTCGCGGAATGAAATCCTGATCCACTACCACGCCCGTAAATGAAGTCCTGCGGGTGAGAGTCTTCCAGTCCCGCTTATAATCCATACCGGTCAGAGAGTGGCGGTAAGAGCGCGATAAAGAATTAAACAAGTCGCTATGATTCAGATAGTTCCATACTTTCTTCGAAGAATGCAGCTCCGACATAATGTCGCTCGCCGTTAGATAGCGCTCGTAGCCCTGAACATCCTCCTTTCTCCCGCGGAAAGAGAAGTTCGTCACCACCCGATAGCCCGATTCAGACTCGTTCACGTCGTACTTCACCCAGGAGTCGTTGTTCACTTCGTAGTACGCAGCTCCGCCGGAAGCGTCGATGACTCCGAAATTAGCTTCCACTCCCATTGGACGCGCCAGCGCGTCCAATAGTAACTCAAAGTCTCTGAGCGTCTTGCACTCCCCCAGCGCGCGGAACATCACCTGGCCTTCGCGGTCCATTGCGGACTCCGGCACATCATCGTCCTTGATATTGTAGGAAGCGGTGTTCATAATGGAAAAGCCGGCTTCATTCAGGCCTGTCCAAACTTCACCTACTTCGGAGGGAGAATTCACAAGCCCTATGAAACTGTAAACAGGGCCGCGGAAGTACTCCACCCTGTTATCCATCTGTCCTGTGTCACGATGTTTGAGCATCAGCGGACGTCCGTCAGAAGTTGCTCTTCCTGAGATAATTACGGAAGTGCAGCAAAAAGAGGGGAGTGTGGCCAGCAGAAGCAGGGCCGTGAGCAGGAGTCTTTTCATAACTTATCCGAACAATGTGTCTTCCTTACCGCCCGAGCGGTTCTCGTCATAATATTGGTCAAGTCCCAGATGCCTGTAGGCAAGTTCAGTGGCGATGCGCCCTCTTTGAGTACGGACTATGAAACCTTCCTTTATAAGATAAGGTTCGTAGACTTCCTCGAAAGTTCCCTGATCCTCGCTTATGGATGTCGCGATGGTGCTTGCGCCGACAGGACCGCCCTTGAAATTAGTGATGATGGTGCGCAGAATCTTATTGTCGATGGAATCGAGTCCGCGGGTATCTATCTTGAGCTTGTCAAGGGCGTACTTGCTTATTTCCAGATCGATATGACCGTCTCCCATCACCTGTGCGAAGTCGCGTACGCGCTTCAGAAGTGCATTCGCGATACGCGGCGTACCGCGGCTGCGCATAGCTATCTCCTTGGCCGCCTCATTGTCGATTGTCACCTTAAGTATATATGCGCTTCGCTTAACGATTTTCACGAGTTCGGCAGTATCATAATATTCCAGAGCGCAGGTGATTCCGAAACGCTCGCGAAGCGGAGCGGTGAGAAGACCACTTCTGGTGGTCGCGCCCACAAGCGTGAACGGATTCAGGCTGATGCGCACCGAACGGGCTCCAGGGCCCTTGTCTATCATAATATCTATGACATAGTCCTCCATAGCCGAGTACAGATACTCCTCGACTTCAGGGGAAAGGCGGTGGATTTCATCTATGAACAGCACGTCACCGGTTTCGAGGGAAGTGAGAAGTCCGGCCAGGTCGCCAGGCTTGTCAAGGACAGGGCCGGAGGTTATCTTCATATTAACCCCCATCTCATTTGCAATGATATGTGCGAGAGTGGTCTTTCCCAAACCCGGAGGGCCGTGGAAAAGAGTGTGGTCCAGGGCCTCACCGCGGAGCTTGGCTGCCTTTATGTAAACGCTTAAGTTTGAGACGATTTCCTTCTGGCCTGTGAAATCTTCGAGTTCCTGCGGCCTGATTATTCCGTCTAATTCCTTATCTTTGCTTCCGCTTGTACTGCGGGGATCGAATTCGGTCATATCGCTGTCGTGTATTTCAGATACAAATATAAGTTTTTTATTTTTAAAGAGTGTTTATTCTTATTCAACTGTGGAAATGTTAATAACTCAGTAAACATTCTGATTTACAAGAGATTAAAATTAAGACTAAATGTTAGGAACCCTGTTGATGGATTTTTGATGACCTGTTGAAAAGTTCCCCGTCGGATTTTTCAACAATTTCAACCCCGGTTATCAACAGGTTTTTCAACAGTTTTTCACCGATTTTTCAGACGAAATGTTAATAAGTTCATCCTCCTGCGAAAATCTGAAGATAAAATTAAAGAGCCGCGAAGACATATACTGTACGGGACTGTATCTGTCTGCCAGATGGATGGTCCTGTCCCAGGCGGTAAAGAAAGGTGTTCAATTTATAATTCTTCCGGACAAGGACAATGCTGAATATTGTGCCGCCGATCTTTACAATCTTCTGGAGGGAGATGTTGTATTCTTTCTTCCGTCGTCAGGAAAAGGGATAGAGAGAAGTAATTACAAGTCCACTCTCGGGGTTCAGCGCACTGCTGCCATAGAAAAACTCATTTCTCACGATCCGTCTTCGCTTCTGGTGATAGTCACTTATCCTGAAGCCATAGAGGAGGGGATACCTTCCAGGGAGAACATAGCATCCTCAATTCTGAAACTTAGGAAAGGTGATGAAATATCTTATGACGATATTCTCAACACCTTGGGTTCCAAGGGTTTCGAGAAGGTGGACTTCGTTTCAGCCCCTGGCCAGTTCGCTCTGCGAGGTTCAGTTGTGGACATATTCTCCTACTCTTCCAGCGATCCGTACCGATTCTCGCTCTGGGGTAACGAGATTGAAGAAATACATATTTTCGACTGCAATACCCAACTCTCGAAGGATACGCTCGAAACGGCTGAAATAGTTTCTTCGACAGTTTCGGAAGGGGAATCCGAGATGTCCGTCGCCGGAATTCTTCCGGAAGACACCAATATCTGGCTTGACTCTTCGGATATGTATTCCCACAGGGAATTCTTCGCCGAATATTCGTCATTCCGCAGGATTTTCCTCGAGATGCCGCTTTCCTCGCCTGTGGAGAATCCGGTAAAATTCAGCATCGCGCCGCAACCGGTGTTCAACAAGAACTTCGAACTTCTCTCCACCGACATCCGTTCCAAGATAGAGCAGGGATACCGTGTCCTCATCTACGGCGAGAAAGAGTCGCAGCTGGAAAGACTCAAATCCATTCTGTATCAGAGCGGTTCGCTGATGCCTGAGTTCGTGAAAGGCAAGAACCTGCACGCCGGATTCATCGACAGCGAGAACAAGGTCTGCTGCTACACCGACCACGAAATCTTCAACCGCTACCACCGCGTCAGCATAAGGCGGAGCGTCGACAAGAGCGAGCAGCTGACATTGAACGAGCTCAGCTCGTTCAATATAGGAGATTACATCGTGCACATCGACCACGGTGTAGGAGTGTTCGGCGGGCTTGTACGTATGCGGGACGACCACGACCGTGTGCGCGAAGTCGTGAAACTCATCTATAAGGATAACGACATCGTTTTCGTCAGCGTACATTCGCTGAACAAGATTTCGCGCTACCGCTCGAAAGACGGGGAGGTTCCGAAGATCAATAAACTGGGCTCGAAGGCCTGGTCGAATCTGAAGAGCAGCGCCAAGTCGAAGGTAAAGGATATTGCGAAGGACCTTATTCAGCTCTATGCCAAGCGGAAAGCTTCTAAGGGATTCGCTTTTTCCGCGGACACCTATCTGCAGGAGGAACTGGAATCTTCATTTATGTACGAGGATACTCCGGATCAGGAAGCCGCTACGCGCGCCGTGAAGATGGATATGGAGGATTCCTGTCCGATGGACCGCCTCGTATGCGGAGACGTCGGTTTCGGAAAGACGGAAATCGCTATCCGGGCGGCTTTCAAGGCTGTCGCGGACGGTAAGCAGGTCGCGGTGCTGGTGCCTACCACGATACTCGCGCTGCAGCATTACAACACCTTCTGCGCACGCCTCAAGGACTTTCCTTGTACGATAGATTACGTCAGCCGCCTCAGGACCGCCGGGGAAGTGAAACATATTCAGGAAGATCTCACATCGGGAAAGATAGAGATAGTGATAGGTACGCATAAAATTCTTGGTAACGGATTTAATTTTAAGGACTTGGGACTTCTGATAATCGACGAGGAGCAGAAGTTCGGAGTGGCCGCGAAGGAGCGTCTCAGGCAGATGAAAATGTCGGTGGACACTCTTACGCTCACCGCCACGCCTATTCCGCGAACCCTGCAGTTCTCGCTTCTGGGCGCCCGTGACCTTTCCATCATAAACACGCCGCCGCCGAACAGGATTCCGGTTCAGACAGAAATTATCCTTTTCGACGAAAAAGAAGTCAAAAGTATAATAAACTATGAATTGAACAGGGGAGGGCAGGTCTTCTTCCTGCATAACCGCGTTGAGGAGCTGCAGTCCATCTACGATATTCTGCACCGTCTGGTGCCTGACGCAAAAATCTGCATCACGCACGGAAGGATGGAAGCTGGAATCCTGGAGAAGAGAATGCTCGAATTTATCCGCGGAGACTATGATATATTATTGAGTACCACCATTATAGAAAATGGTCTGGATATTCCGAACGCGAATACCATCATTATCAACCAGGCTCAGAACATAGGTCTGAGCGATCTGCATCAGCTGCGCGGAAGAGTGGGACGCTCGAATAAGAAAGCCTTCTGCTACCTCATCGTGCCGCCGCTGGTTTCCATTTCCGATGATGCGCGCCGCCGTCTCAAGGCCATCGAGGAATTCTCCGATCTGGGAAGCGGTTTCAACATCGCGATGCAGGACCTGGACATTCGCGGAGCGGGAAATCTCCTGGGTGCCGAGCAGAGCGGATTCATAATGGATATGGGTTATGAAACTTATCAGAAAGTCATATCCGAAGCGCTTGAGGAACTGGGGGTTGAGGCTGGACTCAGCAATGTCGCCACCCGCAATTCGCTTGTGGATGACTGTACCATAGAAACTGACCAGCCTGCGATGATTCCGGACGACTATATCGATGTTCAGGCTGAAAAGATCCGTATCTACAAACAGCTGGATTCGATGGTCAATGACAAGGAGATGGACCGCTTCCGCAAACAGATAGAAGACCGTTTCGGAAGGATTCCTCAGGAACTGGACAATCTCTTCTCGGTCGTAAAACTGCGCAATCTCGGCGGTTCGCTGGGCTTCGAAAAGATAATCGTGAAGAATTCACTGTTTATTCTGTTCTTTATAAATAATTCTCAGTCAGGTTATTATAAATCAGATGCATTTAATGACATCCTGAAGCGACTTGCTGATCTGCCGCAGTTCGAAATGAAGCAGACGGACAAGCTGAAACTCGTGGCCAGGGGAGTGGGAAGTCTCGATAAAGCCCTCGAATTATTGAGAAAATTGAGATAATTTCTTATATTTGCCACCCTTTGTGTTTTTTTTTGAAGATGGCAAATCTGCTCATAGAAATTGGCAACACGGCTCTCAAGGCAGCGTGGGCAGACGGTCTGACTCTGGGCAGAACCTTCCGCTATCAGGGTGAGAGGAAGATGGAGTTCATCCTTTCCCTTATGGAAAAGGAAAAGCCGGCGGTGCTTTGCATATCTTCAGTCTATGACTTTTCCTCCTACGAGGAATCGCTTCTGAGACAGGCCTGTCCGCAGCTTATTCTTCTGGATCCTTCACATTCACGCGATGTTCTTTCAGAGCACGGACTTCCGGAGTATCTGACCAGCGACCGCGCGGCCGGACTCATTGCCGTGAAACATCTGTTTCCGGGAAAGGGCTGCACTCTGATAGACTTCGGAACTACTCTGACCGTGGATTTCATATCCGCCTCAGGAGAATATCTGGGCGGCAACATATCGCTGGGATGCCGCACCAGATTCAAGGCACTGAACCGTTACTCGAAGGCTCTTCCGCTGGTGGATACGCCTTCTGAAATATCGTCAAGGGGACACTCCACAGTTTCGTCCATCGAGACGGGAATTATTTCAGGCATAATGTTTGAAATACAGGGTTACATCGATTCAAACACAGAGAATGTTACCATATTTACGGGAGGTGACGCTATTTATTTTGCAAAGAGAATGAAAAATCCCATCTTTGTGGTTTGTA
>CAVCSJ010000069.1:0-10734 GCA_963604895.1 bacterium | reverse complement strand
CAGTCCCTTTGAAGTCCCTTATGGCTTCAACGGACGCATCATAAACAGCCTGCGGAAGAAGGCAGGGACCTGCATTGAAAACGTGAACCTTAGACATTAGTTTTAAAAAATTATTATGGTTTATTCGTTATTAGTCCTTAAAGGTAATAATTAATAACGAAACTGCCAAATTTGCGTTAAAAATTAAACGATTTCTTCCACTTGAGCGCCATCCGTGTTCGACAGCCTCGAGCGGAAAACATCTTCGGATGCCAGTCTGACACGCAATTCCATCCTGCAGTCATTGCCGAACTCCTGGGCGGAGGGAGTGAGTTCCAGATCCTTCACAGCCTTCATCACCGCATTCATAGACAGGTAAGGAAACGTCACAGCGAAGTTCTTTCCGGCCACCTTTTCCAGCCTTGCGGCATTGCCGAGCGCATCCGCAGTCGAGGTCCTGTAGGCCCTGATGAGTCCCGGAATCCCCAGTTTAATGCCGCCGAAATACCTCACGACCACCACGAGTATGTCGCTCAGCCCCGCCGAATCTATCTGTCCGAGAATCTGGCGCCCTGCGGAACCGGAGGGCTCCCCGTCGTCGCTCGAGCGGAAGGTCTCCCCTCCCAGTCCGATGCGGTAGGCGAAACAGTGGTGACGCGCGTCGTGATATTCTTTCTTCAGAGAGTCCACGATAGTCTTCACTTCCGCAACGGTCTCCACAGGATAAGCCAGCGCGATGAAGCGGCTGCCGTTATCCTTGAAAAGGCCTTCGGATGGCGAAGCTATGCTGTAATAAACATCTGTCATCGGTCTTCAGTGCTGCTGCAGGGCATCGGGGCCTGTGGTTTTCGAGCCTCAAGGAAATTTTACCCGCAGCGGTGGAAAAACTCTTGTTCAAATTTAGTGATTTTTTCTGTACCTTTGCTCGCTCTAATAAAAAAACTGTTCAAAACTGATGGTTTACACTTATCGCGTCACCCTTCCCGGAATCAAGGGCTTCTACAGAGTTTACAAGGTAAACGCTGAAAATTCACTCTATTCTTTCTACAAGCAGATGAGAGACGATATGGAATTCCCGCGCGATCAGGTAATATTGTTCAAGGGACTGGATTCCGCCGAGAACGTGGCCGCACGCTATGGCCTTGTGGACCTCGGCTACGGCACCGTGGACGGTACGACGATGAGCCAGACCGTGAAGAAGGGAGTCCATTCCTTCGTGTTCTTCTATGACGTGACGAACCGCAAGAGCGTGATTGTCACCCTCGAAAGCGAGGAGAACGAGCCGAACGGCACGCGCGTGCCACTCCTGGTGGACGTCAAGGGACCGAACCCTATCGAGTTCGAGAACGGTTATGTAGCCTTCGAAGACCTTCCGGATGACCAGAGACACCTTCCGAGCGAGAGCGACCGAAACCGCAAGAGCGGGCTGAGCGGCCTTCTCGACGCCATCTCCAAGAACGATGATGAGGACGAGGATCTGGATGACGGGGATGTCGACAGCGACGATGAGGATGATGAGGACGAGGAGGATGACGAGCCGAGAGGCAAGTGCGACGAGGACGGCATCGAAATCTACGACGGAAGCGAAGAACTGAGCATATAATTGGACGAAGTCCGTACGCGTGAGCAGAAAACTCATCATAGTTCTCGGACCCACGGCCAGCGGCAAGACTGACTACAGCATCGCTCTGGCGCAGTCACTCGGCTCGCCCGTGATTTCCTGCGATTCGCGGCAGATTTACCGGGAGATGTCCATCGGAACTGCCGTGCCAAGCGCGGAGCAGCTCGCCGCGGTCAGACATTATTTCATTCAGACTAAATCAGTTACAGAGTATTACACGGCCGGCACCTACGAGGTGGAGGCTCTCGAACTCATCGGGAGGCTCTTCGATGAGGGTCACGAGACGCTGGTGATGTGCGGCGGATCGATGTTTTACATTGACGCAGTCTGCAACAGCCTGAGCCACGTGCCTACGGCGGACCTCGGCGTGCGCGCGCAGCTGCAGAAGCGCCTTGAAGCCGAGGGCATCGGGGCCCTTCGCGAAGAGCTCCGCACGCTCGACCCGCAGGCATACGCGATGATGGACCTCTCGAACACTCAGAGAGTCTTCCGCGCAGTCGAAATCTGTCTGACTACGGGGATGCCTTACACTTCGTTCAAGGCATCCAATGTCACCCGCAATTTCGAGATCGAGAAGGTCGGGATCACCCGACCAAGGGAGGAACTTTACTCCAGGATAGACCGCAGGGTGGAGGCGATGATTTCCGCCGGGCTCGTGGACGAAGTCCGGTCGCTGCAGCGGTACCGCAATCTGACCGCCCTCAAGACAGTAGGTTACAGGGAAATCTTCTCCTATCTCGACGGGGAAATCTCTCTGGACAAGGCCGTCGAAGACATCTGCCTCAACACCCACCACTACGCCAAACGGCAGCTGAGCTGGTGGCGCCGCGACCCTTCCATACATTGGATTACGCCCGAGGATTAAACGGCCGCTCCGCCGTCCAATACGGTCTCACAGAGCTTCCGAAGTCTTCGCTGCACACAGGTAAAATTAAAGGACTGACCAGTAAAGGCCAGTCCTTTAATTATTTATGTGCTTAAAGATTACTCGGCAGGCTCTGAAGGAGCTACAGGGTGAATCTCAGCGAGCTTGACGTTGAAGATAAGAGTGGAGTTAGGCTCGATGCTGCGGTTGCCGTTCTCACCGTAAGCAAGATCTGAAGGAACATAAAGTTCGATCTCACCGCCTTCGCCGACAAGCTGCATACCTTCCTGCCATCCCTTGATGACACCGTTCAGAGTGAAGCTGATAGGATCTGCATCATCCTTTACCTCATCGAATACGGTACCGTCAAGGAGAGTTCCCTTATAACGTACTACGACTGTATCCTGGAGAGAAGCTCTCTTCTCGTTACCAGGAGTGATGATCTTGTACTGAAGGCCTGACTCAGTCGTCTGAACATTGGCCTTGGCCTTGTTCGCCTCGAGGAATTTCTCGCCGGCCTCCTTGTTTACGAGAAGCTTGTACTCCTGCTTCTTCTGGAGATAAGCGCTGATGACTGTATTCATCTCGTTAGGATCCACCTTGAACTGCTCACCGAAGTTCTCATCGTAAGGGCTGCCCTCAGACTTCATGAAATCGTCGATGCCCTGCTTGATGACGGTCCAGCTGAGGTCGCTCATATCATAGTTCTTGAGGAAAGAACCGAACTGGATACCGATAAGATAGCTGACAGAATCAAGCTGAGCCTTGGTAGGCTGGAGATCCGCTGCTGCTGTGCCGCTCTGAGCGCCACCCTTAGGTGTACAAGCGACAATCGAGAGGCCCAGAAGGGCTGCAATAAATACTTTTTTCATTGTATGATACTGAATTTAATTGGTTTCAAAACTAAAGCTCCCAGGCGAGGGCTGATGCGCCGAGGATGGCGGCATCGGACTCCTTGAGCTGAGAGAACACAATCTTTATCTTGCCCTTCCAGATCTTGAGAAGGTTCTCGTCCATCGCCTCCATCATAGGCTGATAGAGGAACTCCTTGGCTCTTGCGAGACCGCCGAAGAGCACGATGGCTTCAGGCGCGCTGAACGCCACGAAGTCGGCGAATGCGCGGCCCAGGATGTGTCCTGTGTACTGGAACACTCTGAGTGCCAGGGCATCACCCTGCTTTGCAGCATCATAAACGTCCTTCGAAGAAATGTTATCCACGTCTCTGAGAAGAGAAGGCTCCTGGCTTGACTCGAGCCACTCGCGGGCTGTACGCGCCACACCCACTGCGGAGCAGTAAGCCTCGAGACAGCCGGTCTTGCCGCAGCCGCAGGTGCGGCCGTTGTAACGGACCACATTGGTATGTCCGAGTTCGCCGGCGAAACCGTCGAAGCCATAGACTACCTGACCGTTGATGACGATACCGCTGCCGACACCCGTACCGAGAGTAATCATTATGAAATTCTTCATACCGCGGGCCACACCGTAGGTCATCTCACCCACTGCAGCGGCGTTGGCATCGTTGGTAAGGGAGACAGGCATTCCCTCCAGACGCTCTGAAAGCATCTTGGAGAATTCCACTGTGCCCTTGGCCGCCCAGACGAGGTTCGGTGCGAAAGCGATGGTTCCTGTGTAATAGTTTCCGTTAGGAGCGCCGACACCGATGCCGCGTACTTCACCGACCTTTCCGGAGTCTGCAATCACTGACTTTACAGCGGTTGCGAGAGCGTCAATGTAAGCCGAAGCGTCATCGCCATATATGTCTGAACGGATGACTGTCTGTGCGAGCACGTCACCGCGTGCGTCCACAACTCCTATCTTGGTGGTCTGTCCACCTACGTCGATACCGACTACGTACTGTTTTTCCATAATGATATGTTATTCTGTAGGGATGTCTTTGTTAACGTTCTTGCAGCCGACGAGGGCATAGTAGAGGATGTATGCGAGCATTGCGGCTACGAGCCAGTAGGAAGCCATATAGCCGAGCTTACCGGCGAGGAACTCCTGGATGAGAGGCATTATGCCGCCGCCGACTACCATCATCATAAAGATGCCGGAAGCCTGCTCGGTGTATTTGCCGAGGCCTTCAGTGGAGAGGTTGAAGATGCCGCCCCACATAAGGGATGTGCAGAGACCGCAGAGAACGAGCAGAAGCGCGCTTGCAGGTACCTGGAACATAGAGAAGCCTTCTCCTGCGGCATAACCCGGCATAGAGACGGTGACGGTCTTAGGCAGGAAGATGGCCACAATCACGAAAGTGAGCGCCACTGCAGACACGGTGATGAGCTGTATGCGTGTGCTGATCTTTCCGGAGATGGCGGAAGAGCAGATACGGCCCACCATCATAAGCAGCCAGTAAACGGCAGCGATGGCGCCGCCGATGGCAGCTCCGTTCAGAAGGATGCCTGCACCCCTTTCAGAAGGATCTGAGAGGTAGAAGTTGAGCTGTGCAGGGATACCGACCTCGATACCTACGTAGAAGAAGATGGCCACTACGCCGAGGACGCAGTGACGGAAGCTCCAGGCGCTGTGCTCATATTTCACGTTCTTGCGCTCTGCTGCAGGCTCAGGAATGTCCACGAAGGAGATGATGATGAATGCGATGGCGAATACCGCCATAGCGATGAACAGAAGCGGAGCCACGTCGCTCATCTTGGTTTCAGCGGTAACGGTACCGATGAGAACGCCGACGAGGAGCGGAGTGAGAGTTCCGGTGAGGGAGTTCATCGTACCGCCGATCTGGATGTACTGGTTACCCTTGTTGCCGCCACCGCCGAGGATGTTGAGCATAGGGTTGACCACGGTGTTAAGCATACATACGCAGAAACCGCAGACGAATGCGCCGAGGAGGTAGACATATATTGCTGAACCTCCGAGGAATGCGCGGCTGGAGAGCCACTGGATTACCACTCCGATAAAACCTACTGCGAGGGCGATGAGGGTGGTCTTCTTGTAGCCGACCTTGACGAGCATCTTACCGGCAGGAATACCCATAAAAAGGTAAGCGGCAAAGTTCATCATATTACCCATCATACCTGCCCAGCTGTAATTGCCCTTCCAGATGTTACCGAATGGGGCAGCCATATTGGTAACGAAGGATATCATAGCGAAGATGAAGCACATCGTCACGATCGCCACGATATTGGTTTGTTTTTTAGCCATATCTTTAATCATTTAGTTAGTATATATCCACGAAAAAGTCCACTAAGTTACGCAAAAAATCGTACTTAGTGAACTTTTGGTATCAAAAACTAAATATTTACGTATTACACGTCCATTCCTATACTTCCGCCCAGACGGTCCTCGATTCTCTTCTCGATCCTTTCCTCGACAGCCTGACGCCTCTCCTGAATCTTCTCCTTGTGACGGATAATCCAGTTCTCCACATAGATGGCCACGCTGGACAGAACATAGTAGACCATTGTCTGAATCGCCAGAGCCACAATCAGTTCCCTGACCGTCGCCAGGTCACCGCCCGCCGTATTCAGGTTAATGAAAGCCTGACAGGCGAAAGTGGAAGGGAAGATGTATGAGAAGTACTTCCAGAATGCCGGGAAAGCGGTGGTCGGCCAGGAGAATCCCGTGAGGAACAGCGCAATAGGCGACATAAAGAGGAAGAGCACGAATACCGTCTCACGGCGCGTGATCAGCGAACTCCAGGTGGAGCAGAACAGCACGCAGTCAGAGATATAGAAGAGAAGCAGAACGAGAATATCCCAGAAATCGCCTCTCTGAGGCAGCCCGAAGGCCGCCGGCACCAGATACGCCACATACATTCCTATGCCCATATAAAGCAACCAGTACGCGGCGCCGCGACCCAGAACGACTCGTCCGACTCCGGACCCCTCGACCACCGAAGGCAGCAGCGCAGGGCTGTGGTTCTCCTCCCTCATCGTACCCACGCGCAGCGACATTCCATAGAACATAGTCTGCTGAACCACAAGCAGCAGCGCGGCGGAAAGGAAGAAGATGCCGTAGGAGAAAGCGCGGTTATAAGGATTATTGTCCTCATATTTCATCGGCTCGACCAGCTGCGACAGCGTCTGACCGGAATATCCGGCCGCGGAGAAGCGCTCGATCTGGATGTTCTTTATCTCGTCGAGCATCACGAAATTCGTGCTCATCAGCAGGTTCTTGTAGTAAAGGAAACTGCTCATATCCGCATAGATGCTCAGCTTGGCAGTCTCGCCGCGCACGATCTTCTCTCCGAAATCGCGAGGGAAATAGATGATACCGTTCACCTTGCGTTTCTGCAGAAGCTGTCGCGCCTCATCCATATTCATACAAGTGTAAGCAATTGACACTTCGCGCGTTGCATCCATCTCGCGGACATAGCGGCGCGAGTACTGGTCGCCGCAGTCATCGACGACCGCGATCGGCGTGTCTTCGAGTATACCGTTGTGGTACACAAGGCTGTACACTATCGGATAACCAAGTCCGCCCAGCAAGAAGATGATGAGCACACCGCCATCCTTGAAAATGCCCCTCAACTCGTGGAGCATAATGTCCCAGAAATTATGGAACCAAGTCTTTACGAAACCCATAACCTTCTAATTTTTAGCATAATTCTGATAAATGTAAGCATTCTTCAGACGTGGCAGAACCGCAAGCGGCGGGAGCAGGAACGCGAGCAGCCAGATAACCTGAGGCCACCAGCCAGCGAAGCCCGAGCCGAACAGACTCTCCTGCACGAAGAAGAGGTAGTAGTGGCGCAGCGGGAACGCTGCGGCCAATCCCTGAAGCCACGGCAGCATAGTTTCCACCGGCAGGGTGAACCCTGCCAATGAGAATCCGAGCACGCTGTAGATGGCTGATATGCTGAGCGCGAAGCGGAGTACCGGGAACAGTCCGATGATGAAGACCGCGACTCCCTCGCTCGCAAGCACCAGCAGAATGATGTCAAGGACCATATTCCAGAGGGACCCCTCCAGAGGGTAATGCATCCAGTGATACAGGATCAGCATCATAATGATACCGATGATGGAGAAATACACCGTGTAGACTATCAGCTTTCCGGCAAGAGCCCTCGTGATGGAATTTCCGGACTTCTCGAGCAGGTGACGGGAGGTTCCGTATTTAAGCTCGGCACCCAGGGAATATACCAGAATCAGTATCACTATCATCTCCAGGACACCCGGAAGCAGGATATTGGTCAGGTACACGCCATAGTCCGTCATCATATTGCCTATCTGATGCGTATCTATGTCCACCGGCCTGAGAAGTCCCGCCATCTGGGTCTCGTTCATTCCCTTAGCCCTCAGGACCTCACGCTTGATGGCGCCGCCCGTGAGGTTCGTCATAGTGAGCAGGTCCTTCCACGCCAGGGCTCCCCCGACGAAGTACAGACCGTTCACATAGAAAGTCATCGTAGGCTGACGTCCGGCCTGGATGTCAGCGTACATATGCTCCGGAATCAGACAGAAGGAAGTGATTTCGCCCTTCTGCATCGCGTCCCTCGCCGTAGCGAAATCATCATACTGGATGATCTCTCCGAGCTGGGTGGCGTCAAGCTGCTCAGTGAAGTTTCTCGAGAATGTGGAATGGTCCATATCGACCACGCCTATCGGCAGGTCGGACGGCAGACCGTCCCTGAGGAAGGTCAGGAAGAACACGGTACAGAAGATGATGGTCAGGAGAGAGCCCACAACATATATAGGCCTCTTGATCCAGATTCCTATCTCGCGTCTGATGACCGTCTGTATCTGTGACCAGGAACTCATCTCGAATTATCTTTTAAGAAGCACTGTCATACCCGGGCGCAGGCCCTCGACCTCTGTGTCAGGAACCGCGCGTACCTCGAAGGTCTTGGCATCGTACTGACCGGTCTCCTTGGTAGCCTTCCAGGTGGCGTAAGACTCGCGTACGGCGATATATGTAATTGTAGCCGTGCAGGTTGCATCATCAAGTGCAGGAATGACCACGGTAATCTTGTCGCCGCTCTTCATAGAATGGAGATAGTCCTCGCGGATATTGAAGGTGAACCACGCGTCGCTCAGGTCGAGGATGCTCATCACAGGAGAACCCTGCCCCACAAGCTCGCCGGTCTTAGGGTAGATGGCTGACACGATACCGTCGGCAGGGGAAGTCAGATAAAGCTCTGAAAGATATGACTCCACCTCGGCGAGGGCGCCATTGGCCTGGTTTACCAGGGCCGCCGCAGTCGCCTTGTCCTCCTCGCGGGCGCCGTTGAGCGCCATCTGATACTGGCTTTCTGCTGCCGCGCACTGGGCTACGGCTGCATCGTATTTGGCTTTCACCTCATCATATTTCTGAGCGGAAACCACGTTCTGGTCGAACAGGCGCTGGATTCTGTCGAAGGACTTCTTCATAACGTCCTCCTGCACCTTGGCCTGCTGCCAGAGCTGGTATGCGGCTGCGATCTGCTCGCTGCGTGCTCCGTTCACAGCCTTGCTGCGCTGAGCCTCCGCGGCGCTCTTCACGGCCTCGGCCTGTGTAAGCTTGGCCTTTACCTCAGGAGAATCGATGAATACTACGGTATCTCCCTTATGTACTTCCTGGCCTTCCTTGACCATAAGAATCTCAACTCTGCCAGGGACCTTTCCGGATACACGGTACTCTGAAGCCTCGGCTTCACCCTGGATTACCAGCGGCTTAGGTCTGGATACAAGCCAGCCGGCGAATGCAATAATAAGCACAATCACTACCAGAGCCACAACTCCGATCACAAGATTGTAATTCTTCTTTTTAGTCTGTTCCATATCTGTAAACTATTTATTATCGGTTAATTATCTTGCTTCTGCATTCTTGAGCTCGGAAGCTGTCATCTGCAGTTCGATGGTAGCATCGATGTATTCCGAATGAGCCTGCAGCCAGGCAGTCTGTGCGGAAAGAGCGGTATTGGAGTCTATGACTCCCTCGTTGAATCCGATGGTGGCGGTACGCAGATTCTCCTCGGCGCTGTCCAGATGGCTCTCTGACATGCGAAGCTTCTCGAAAGCCTCATTGCGCTTAAGCCTCAACTGACTGAGCTGCAAAGTGATAAGCTCGCAGGCGTCATTATATTTGCTGCGATAGATCGTAGCCTCAGCCTTGGCCTTGCGCGTTTTCTGCAGAGCCTCGAAACCGTGGAATATAGGCACGTTCACCATCACGCCGGCGCTGAACATTCCGCCCCAGTCCTTGCTGAAGCCGTTGAAAACGCTCGGGTTGCTGACCAGATAATTGGCCGTCAAGGCCACCTTAGGCATCATATCGGCGCGTGCGACGGCGACTTTGCGGTCGTAGATCTCCGCTCCGAGCGAGAGGCTGCGCGTCTCCGGACGGTCTGCGAGGACTTCGTCCAATTCCTTGTCGGCGTCGAAAATCGGCTGCGCGATGACTTCGCCGCCCTCGTCAGCGAGTGTGATCTCGGTGTTCAGGTCGAGGCCCACGAGCTTGCAGAGCAGCATCTTGGCGAGCGAGAGGCCGTTCGTGGACTTGGTCAGAAGCATATCGGCTTCATTGGCCTTGACTTTTACTGAAAGCAGGTCGGAAGAAGTCGCCACGCCCTCGTCAGCGGAGAGCTGCACGTCGTGCTCCATCGAATGGAGGAGGTCGGCGTAGGACTCGGCGAGCTCCTTTTTCGCGGCGACGGAAACGACCTGCCAGTATGCCTGGTCGACATTCAGCAGGACTTCGCGGCGCTCACTGTCATACTGAGCGTCTGCGAGCTCCTTGGCCAGAGCGGCTATCTTATTGGCATTAATTATCTTGCCTCCCATAAATATAGGTTGCTGGAGGCTGACGGCGCCTGCGAAGACATTCTCGATGTCCAGATGGAATGCATCGTCGACCTCACGGCCGATGGCATTCAGGGCCTCGGAGATGTCAGTGCCGGAAAGCGCGCCGAGAACGGTCTGCCACATCGGGCTGCTCATATATTCGGCGGCGGCTGACGGGTTCGTCATTATCGCCTGAGTAAGGCTCTCGGCCAGGCTGTTCACCTGACCCTGGACCGTGGTTCCCATACCGCGAAGGGTGGCTGACTGTTCGTCGCTCACCAGTGAAATGTTCCTGCTGTTATAGAGGTATGCGCCGGTCGCCGAAATGTTAGGAAAGTAATTGGCAAGGGCTATATTCTTGTCATAGCCTGCCATTTCCACTTTCGCGGCGGCCTGTTCGAGGTCACGGCTGTTTTCGAGGGCCAGACTGCGGCATTCCTCCAGAGTCAGCGTCCGCTGTGCGGTAGCGAGTGGCATACTGCAAAGTGTTGCGAACGCAATCAGGCAAATTTTAATCTGTTTCATTTTTCTCATTTAAATTGCTGACCGGG
>CAVCSJ010000068.1:0-10809 GCA_963604895.1 bacterium | reverse complement strand
CTATGTGGGTGGCAGATATGGATTTCAAGGCCGCTCCGGAGATTATGGAGGCCATCCGCAAGCGCCTGGACCAGGGCGTATTCGGTTACACCCGCGTGCCGGATTCCTATTACCGTTCGGCCATCGACTGGTGGCAGCGCCGCCGCGGCTGGCACACCGAGAAGGACTGGTACCTTCCCATCGCCGGCCTCGTTCCGGCAATGTCCGTGATAGTCAAGGCTTTGACTCAGTATGAAGTCGTGGACGGCAAGGTGGTGGAAAGGGCTGACCGCGGTCGCGGCCCGAAAGGGGAGCTCCCGAAGGTCATCATCCAGAACCCGGCCTACAACTGCTTCTTCTCCACGGTGAAGGACAATCTCTGCGAACTTTCCGAGAACCGTCTCATCTATGACACGGAAGGGGATCAGGCCACCTGGTACCTGAATTTCGAGGACCTTGAGAAGCGTGCCTCCGACCCGATGGCGAAAATTCTTCTCTTCTGCAATCCTCACAACCCTTGCGGCCGCGTATGGCACCGCGAGGAGCTCCAGAAGGTGGATGAAATCTGCCGTCGCCACGGCGTGGTCGTCATCAGTGACGAAATCCACTGCGAACTCGAAATGCCGGGGTCCCATTTCATCCCTATGGCATCGCTCTCTCAGGAGGCCCAGGACAATACCATCACGCTTAATTCTCCGAGCAAGTCCTTCAACATCGCCGGACTTGGAATTTCCAATATCGTGACCAATAATCCTGAGTGGAAGGCCTTGATAGACAGGGCTATGCATATCGGTCAGCTGTGCGAGCTGAATCCGTTCGGAGTGGCAGCCCTGGAGGCCGCTTATGGCCACGGAGAGGCTTGGCTGAAGGAACTTAACGAGTATCTCTGGGGCAATTACCGCCATCTCTGCGAGAGGTTCGACGAGGAAGTACCGGAGATTCCTGTAACCCGTCTGGAGGGCACCTATCTGGCCTGGATTGACGTGAGGTCCCTCGGAATTTCCGCCGACACGATAGAGAACAGCCTGATAGAGAATGAGAAGGTCTGGATCAATTCCGGCGTTATGTATGGCCGCGACGGCTTTATGCGCATAAATCTGGCCTGCCCGCGCGCTCGCCTCGAGGATGGTGTCGAAAGGATGATTAAGGGCTTCAGACGCCTTAAGCTTCAGGGACTTGCCACTGCCGCTACGATGAATCTTACATAGCCTTAGTCTGGTGTAAAAAAGCGGCTTTTTTTTACACAGAATGCCCGGACTGTTACACCGGATCCACGTCGAAGTGGATCCGGGAAGGATAGGAATTCTGTTTTTCGAAGGCGGTGACGGCCTCACAGATGGCGCGCTTGGTCGCCGCAGTCCCGCTTCCCCTCGGCAGTACTATCCTGATTCTCAGCAGGTCCGTCTCCCACGGAGCCGCGTTGAAAGGCTCGGTGATGATGATGGAATTTGCGGAGGTTGAGTTTGTCGGAACCACTGTTGCCATCTGGAGCTTCGATTCGTTGCAAAGCTTCTGCAGGGTGGCAGCCAGCCGCGAGGCCATCAGGTGCAGGCGTGAGGCGGAAGTGTCGCGGACCAGAACGTCAACTATGCGCTTGTATGGAGGAAATCCCAGGTCCCGCCGCTCCTGCAGCAGCGACTTCACGACTTCGTCATAGGAGAACGCCCGGCGGCCCGAGAGCATCTGATAGACAGGGTGCGAGGAGCGGGAAGTCTGAATGATGACGCTGCGCCGGGGCGCAGAATTCGGGAGGGAAACCTTCTGCCCGGTCATTTCGACAGGCTCGATGACCGCAGGACTTTCCTTCGACCGCCGTAGCTGCAACTGCCTGAGTATCTGCAGGGCACGCTCATCCGCGCGGAAATCCGTCCGTGCGAAGAGATCGTCGCAGAGCATCACCGCCACCAGTCCGATACTCGAAAGCGGCAGAGTCTTCGCCTGAGACATTGTACCCAGAACTATCTGAGCCTCAGCATTATAGTCCTCGTCTCCGAGACAGGTAACATTCTCTTCCGAGAAAAGCGGCTTCACCTCGTCCCGCAGGAAATGCACATCTCCCCAGGTCCTCAGCAGCAGCACCTTCTCGCCCCGCTCGAGCGTCTGGGACATCATCGCCATCAGACGCCGCGAAAAATTCCCGACCATCCCGTTCTTGCGCTTCTCCGCCGCCGTGTCGATAATCTCGGCCGGCGGACAGTCGATAGGTGCGGAGTCCTTGAACATCAGGTACTTGCCCGCAAGGACATTGGCCAGACTCTCCAGCGAAGGCGTCGCCGAGCAGAGCAGCAGCCGCGCAGAATGAATCCTCGCGAGCATCGCCGCCAGGTCGCGTCCGAGAAAACGCGGAGTGACGTCCTGCTTGTACGCAGGATCGTGCTCATTAAGCAACACAATGAGTCCCAGTGATTTGAATGGCAGAAGAAGAGCCGAGCGCGTGCCCAGGACCAGATACGGCTCGCCGCTGCGGAGCTTGTCAGAAACGCTTCGCTTCGAGCCCGCCGTCACGGCCGAATGGTAAAGCAGCGCCTGCCCGCCGAACTCGCCCGAAAGCTCTCCGAACAGTCCCTTGACGCCTTCAATCTCCGAATCCAGCACCAGCACGCTCCGCCCTTTGCCGAGTTCTTCGCGCACCAGAGCCCGCCAGAGCCCGATTTGCCCGGCCGTCACGGCCAATACCGTCTTCCCCTTCGCCATCATTTCCCGGAGTTTCCCGGCCTCCGGCCAATCCGGGCCTGGATTGGACGGCTGGGAAGCCGGCCGCGGAACTCTTTCTGAACTATTCGGGACGCCTGTTTCGGACAGCATCGTCTCGAAGTCGGAGAGTTTCCGGCGATGCTCGGCGATGGCCTTTTCGAGGGTGGCTTTCGTGTCTTCGAGGCTGACTGTAACTGACTCTTTATGACGCCCTTGCAGGCTCTTCAGACATTTTTCGAGACGATTCTGGTCGCGCTCGAGATATCGGCGGCAGGAGTCTATGGCACGCTGGATACGTTCTGCCCGACGCTGCTGAACACGGAGTGCAGTCTGCTCTTTTTCAATGCGTTGCATCGGGTAGGCGGTCTTGAAGACTTCGCCGATGGAGCACATATAGTAGTCCGCGATGAATTTCCAGAGTTCGATTTCCTGAGGGCTGATGCGCTCCAGACCGGTTTCCAGACGGTCGATCGGCAGAATCCGCTCTGGCTCGATGTCCGGAGTTCCGCTGACGCTGGCCACGACTCCGCTGTAATGCCGCCCCGCGAATGTCAGGGCAACTCTGTCGCCGACGGTAATGGTCTCGATGTCAGTGGAATACCACGGCATCCAGTCCAGTCTCAGCGGCAGAATCACTTGTATGTAACGGTTCGTAGGCATTTTTCTCAGTGCGGGTCTTACAAATTTAGTACTTCTCGCCGAATTTCTGCAGGGTAGGGGGCAGTTTTGGAGGCGGATTTGAAAATGATAAAGATTTTTAAGAAATATCCTCAAAAAAATTTGCAGGCTAACAAAAAAACACTACCTTTGCAATCCCAACGCGGAATGGTGCTGTAGCTCAGGTGGTAGAGCAATGGACTGAAAATCCATGTGTCGCCGGTTCAACTCCTGCCAGCACCACTAAAAAAGGAACGACTTTTCAGTCGTTCCTTTTTTAGTATCCAACCCCAGTCACTTCGTGACAGCCCCCAGGGGCGCCGGGGAGCGGTCGCAATTTTAGTATTTTCTGTAACTTTTATATATTTGCAGGATTTTAATTGAGTACAAGTCATATGAGTATGAGAAGACCTATAACTTTTGCAGTTCTGGCGGCGATGGTCACGCTTACTGCCTGCCATCACAAAGATACTGATATCAAGACAGTTCCGGAGATTTCCGGTACCATTGTCGAAGTCAACAGTTATGGCCAGCCGATACCCAGCTTCACACCTGCCGAGATGAGCGCCGTCGGCTTCGACTACGCCGACCTTGTGGACGTCAGGATAGGCGACAAAATCGTTCTGAACAATGTCCCATATGTAAGTTCCTTTAACGAAGTGGCCATCCTGGGCCCTTCCTACGTCGATTACAATGCCCACGGAGACGATTTCGGCTTCGCGATGCTGAACGGAGACTTCCATTATTATATCGGAGGCGAAGTCGGTGACAAAGTCACTATGACATTGGCCGAAAAAGGCGGCTACAGCAAGACCTACGAACTTATGAAGTCAGTCTATCCTGTGGACCGCCGGTCCAATGAGACTGCCGAACAATACGCCAATTTCCGTATGGTAACCACCACCGGAATCGCTCCTGGCGTCCTCTACCGCTCCAGCAACCCCCTCAATTGCGTCAAGAATCCCGGCCGCTACAGCGTCGTGGACAGCCTTGCCCGCCTGACCGGAATCAAGACAGAGGTCGACCTGGCCGACAAGCCTGAGGAAGTGGAGAAATATATGGCCTCGGAAGGCTACGCATCCACTTATTGTCCCGCCCTCTTCAAGGCAGGCAACACAGTAGCCTGCGGAATGATGGCGAACAGTTTCTGCGACGATTTCAAAACACGTCTCGGAACCGGCGTCAGGTTTATGATAGCCCACGAACCTCCGTACCTTATCCACTGCAATGAGGGCAAGGACCGCTGCGGTTTCGTTTCTATGCTTCTGGAAGCCCTCTGCGGAGCTTCCATCGACGAACTCCGCCGCGACTATATGGTCACGATGCTTAACTTCTATCAGATTCCTGACGGCGGTGAATCCTATCAGATGAGACAGTCCCTGGCCATCGACCGTATGATCTGGCTGATGTGCAACGAGGAGGCGCTGGAGGACTACAAAAAGATCGACTGGAACACCATCGACGTTTCGGATATCGACTGGGAAGGCCTTGGATTCTATAAGACCCAGCTTCAGGGCCCTACCCTGCAGGCTTCCGCCACGAAATATCTGAAGGAATGCGGCCTCACTGACAGCGAAGTCGCCGAGCTCCGCCGCATTCTCACCGAAGGCAAGTAATTAATCTTTCCTGCGGGCAGAAACCTTTGTCTTTAAGAATCTTTCCGGTTTCTTCCCACAGCCACCCGATATCCTCCTTCCGCGAAGCGTACTTCGAAGGAATGTTCTTGCAGCCCTGGCCCTTGTACATAAGTCCAGTCCCGGAAGAAGCCAGCAGAGCCCTCACTCCCGGTGAGGAGCCCTTCTTCGGGCTGTTGCAGAAAGGTCTGAAAATCAAGTCAGTAAGCGGATCGAACCAGCGGTCCAGACGGATCATTTCCGTATTCACGATGCCAGGGTCCGAGACATTCACCCGCAAACCGCAGTGCAGCGAAAGCGCGATGCTGAAGAACATCAGCGCCAGCTTCGAAGTCGAATAGGAGCCCAGCTGCGTGAAGCGTGATGAGTCAGGCGAGAATAAGCTATGGTCGAAACGCGCTGTCTCACAGGAAACTGACACCATATTCAGCACTCCGTCGCTAATCTGCGGGAGCAGCAGAAGAGTCAGCAGCGAAGGCGCGACAAAATTCACCGCGAGAGTCCGTTCGAACCCGTCGCCGGTCACCGAAAAATGCCGCTCCATCGTCCCCGCGTTGTTGAAAAGCGAGGAAATCTCCACCCCGCGCAGCCCCTCGGCAAATTCGCGGACTGCGTCCAATGAGCTCAGCTCCAGGTACTTGATCTCCAGCACAGCATCCGGGACTTCGTCCAATATCTTCTCTTTCACCGCCTGTGCCTTGTCCAGGTCCCGGCAGGCCATTATGACCGGCCTGCCCGCGCGCGCAAGCGCCGCGGTGGCTTCAGAACCCATAGCGCCGCTGGCGCCGGTTATTATGGTGTATTTCAATGACATAATATCAGGGTGATTATTGGCCGGAGGCCGTATCGGCATTGGCCGCTTCGGCGGCCTCGACCTCCTTGCCGAGTTTGCGCGGAAGGTTCTTCACGCAGCTGTGGCAGCGCATTTCGAGCGTGTACATCCGCCCGATGCAGTAGTTCGAATGGCCGCATTCGCTCCTGCAGATTTCCTCGCGGCGCAGCTTGTTCACGAAGTCGGTGTCACGCACGAGCGCGCGGGCCATCTGGAACGCGACGAAGCCCTCGTCGAGCACCTGCTCCATCTGCCTGCGGTCCACCATTCCTCCGACGTAAATCAATGGAATAGAGAGATTTGCGCGGAAGAAACGGGCATCCTCGAGGAAGTACGCGTCCTTATATGGAACGGTAGGAATCATCTTGCGTCCCGCGATGGCGAGACCGGCCTTCAGCCACCAGAATTTCCACGGGTTCATATAGTGGGCCAGGGTCTTGAGCGGCATCGCTCCGCGCATCACCGCCATCGGCGCCTTGCTCACGAAGCCGGCGCTCAGAACCAGCGCGTGAACTCCCAGTCTTTCAAGCTCTTTGGCGACTTCCAGGCACTCGTCACGCTGCATTCCGCGTTTGAAACCGTCGTACATATTGACCTTCACGACGACTCCCATATCATCGCGGGCCTCCTGCATTACCCGCTTGATTACCAGCCTCATAAACCTCATCCTGTTCTCCAGGCTTCCGCCGAATTCGTCGTGGCGGCGATTCGTGTAAGGGGAGAGGAACTGGCTGATGAGATAGCCGTGGCCGGCGTGGATTTCCACGCAGTCGAAGCCGGCGAGTCTCGCGAGGTCCACCGCCTTTCCGAAATCCTCCACTATCTGCAGGATTTCCTCCTTGCGAAGGCCCCGAACGAAGGTAGGGGAGTAGAGATTGAAGCCGCTGGAGGCGCCTACAGGGGTGCATCCGCAGGTATAGCGGTGCGTCATATTGCCGCAATGGCCGAGCTGTATGGACACTTTAGCGCCTTCTGCGTGTACGGCGTCAGTCAGCTTTCGCAGCTCCGGGACAATCTCCTCGCGCATCCAGAGCTGCCCGTCGAAGGAAAGTCCTGACTGTGATACAGCTGCGTAGGCGACTGTGGTCATTCCGATGCCTCCGCGGGCGACAGCCACGTGGTAGTCATAGAGGTCCTGAGAAGGGCTGTTGCCGTAGGCCATATTCTCGAAGGCTGCGGAACGGATGGTTCTGTTACGCAGCTCCACCGGGCCTATCTTGCAGGGAGTGAATATCTTGGAGTCCATTATAAAATCGAATTTTTCAAAAATATATCTGTTTCTTTAATAAACGAACGGTATCAGACACTTGATTTTCTTTCCGTCGAATTCGTCTCCGAATTCTTTCTCATAACGCTGATGGATACGTCTCGCGCGCGGACAGAGGTTCGCGAAAGTCCAGAGCGCGAAGACCGCGCCGGCCCAGGACCAGGTCAGGATGGCGAAGCCCACCCACTCGGTAAATTCTCCGAAATAGTTCGCGGAGCTCACATAGCGGAACATTCCGCCCTTCGGCAGGTAATGCCGCGTGTCGTCGGGACTCTTGCGAAGATGTCTTATGATGTAGTCGGACTGCAGGTTCACGAACATTCCGAAGGCGAAAATCAGCGTTCCGATGATGAACTGCGGCGTGAGCAGCCAGGAGGCGGGATACATCCCGGCAGGGGAGATCCAGAAAATCCATCCGCCCTGCATAAGGGCGTTCAAGGTATTGAATATCTGGCCCATAACTATTATGCTCAGCGGCATCTTGCCCTTTCCCTTGATCTTAAGAGGGAAGATGAAGGACCTCTGAAAATAGTGGATTTCGAAGATGACAAGGAAGGCCAGACGGGCGGGGTCACATCTGCGTGAAGAAAAAGCCCAGAGCAGGAGCATCGCGATGAAGACCGGGGCCTCCATCAGCACCCAGCCCAGACGGTTGTCTATGGCCGGGCCCCATTTCTTTGTATAAAATTTGCCGTAACCGGCGTCCACAAAATACAGGGCGACGAAAACTATCGCCGCCACTGCAGACATTGTTATTAGAAACAGGTTGAAATTCATACTGTTACGTCCTTGGAAAGACCGCAGGAAGACTTTTTAGAGCGCCTTCTTGAAATCCAGGACCACGATATAGTCCGTGCCCTGAGGGGCCTGTGGGAAGCTCAGGGTGACGCTTCCGTCCTTCGCCTGTTTGAAGGCAACGGCCTCGCCCGACCCCAGAACCGTGGCGCTGCGAAGTTTGTTCTTTGCCTGTCCGCAGGCAAGAGTCAGCGTATTCTCCTTAAGATCAAGTATATGTACGTAAAGCTTGTTCTCCTTCTGGGTGGTCACGCCCCAGTTCTGCGGCTCGATGATGCCACCACGCGTGCCGTAGATCGATTCGCCATTGGCTGAAAGCCACTCGCCCATAGCCTTGAGACGCTCCAGCGCCTGCTCGGGTATCGTGCCGTCCGCGCGAGGTCCGATGTTCAGCAGCAGGTTCGCGTTCATTCCTGCGGTGCGCACGAGGTAGCGGATCAGCTCCTCGGAGCTCTTGTAGTTCAGATCCGACATCCTGTAGCCCCAGGAGCCGTTCATCGTCTGGCAGGTCTCGAGCGGCAGGCGGCTGATTTCCTGACCCGAGAGCCCCGCTTCGTTCTGTCCGGGGATGTCGCGCTCGAAAATCTGGATATCCTCGCCTCCGAACGGCAGAAGGTGGTGGTTGTTGCCGACCATACAGCCAGGCTGAAGCTTGTGGATGAGCTCGTATTGGCCGTAGAGGCCCCAGAGCTCCGGCTGCTTCTCGCGAGGGAACTCGTCGCGGTCCCACACGCCGTCGAACCAGATCGCTCCGATCTTGCCGTAGTTCGTAAGCAGCTCAGTCAGTTGCTGTTCCATAAATTTCGCGTAGCTGCTCCACTCGCCGTGAGAGGTTCTTCCGGTGCCGTGGCCCGTACGGCCCAGCGGCCAATAGTCTTCTCTTCCCCAGTCCAGATGCGAGTAGTAGAAGTGCAGCTCGATGCCCTGCTTGTGGCATTCCTCCGCGAGTTCGGCAAGCACATCGCGTTTGAACGGCGTGGCGTCCACTATGTTATATTTAGTGGCCTTGCTGTGGAACATCGAAAATCCGTCGTGATGGCGGGAGGTGATGGTAAGGTATTTTGCGCCGGAGGCCTTGATGGCTGAAACCCACTCGGCAGCATTGAATTCCGAAGGATAGAATCCTGCCGCAAGATGCTCGTACTCCTTGCAGTTCAGGTTGTTGACCTGCATATTCCATTCGCCGTCACCGAGCATCGCATAGACGCCCCAGTGGATGAAGATTCCGAATTTGTTGTCCTGGAAACGCTCGCGGGATTCGAGAACTTCCTGTGAAGGGACATAGTTTTCCTGAGCGCTGAGGCTGCTGCAGGTGAGACTTAAGGATAGGGCCAGGAGCCCTGCAGTTAAAATTCTGTTCATAATCATTTGTTTTTGGTGTCGGGCGGACAGGGGATCTTGCCGCCGTGAAGCTACGTGTCCACAAAATTACAAAAGATAGATGAATAATCTGTGTTTCTGAGGAGCAAAATTGCTATCTTTGCAGTCCGATAATATTGGGGATACGGCCTTCGGCCATCCCGCCAGAAAAGAAAATTAAAACACAAAAAGATGAAAACAGATCTCGCAAGAATTCTTTCAGTATCAGGTCAGCACGGCCTGTTCCTTTACATAGCGGCGGCTCGCAACGGCGCCATCGCCGAGAACCTCGAAACGAAGAAGCGCGTAGCCTTCGATATGAAGAGCCGCATCACCACCCTCGCCGACATCGCCATTTATACTTCTGAGGGCGAACTCCGCCTCCAGGACGTGTTCAGCAAGCTCCACGAGGTACTCGGTGAGGAGAACGCCCCTACTTCCAAGGCTTCCGCAGACGAACTCAAGGCCCTTTTCGAGAAGGCCATCCCGAATTATGATCCTGACCGCTTCTATGTTTCTCATATGAAGAAGGTTGTGGACTGGTACAATGACCTCAAGAACAACGCTTCCCTGGACTTTATGACTGACGAGGACCGTCAGGCTGAAGCAGAGGCTGAAGAGGCCGGCGAAGAAGAGGAAGTAAACGGCGAAGATCCTGCAAATGCCTAGTCTTCAGCTCATAAGCCTTGGCTGTTCGAAGAACACGGTAGACTCCGAGCATCTGCTCGCGAGTCTGCAGGGGCATTATGATATAATCCCTGAGGACGCTGAAGGACAGAAAGTCGATTATCTTCTGATAAACACCTGCGGTTTCATAGGGGACGCCAAGGAGGAATCCATAAATACCGTATTGGCCGCTGCCGAGAGAAAAAAGAACGGTGAAGTCGGGCAGATCGTGGTTTTCGGCTGCCTGAGTCAGCGCTATGCCGCAGAGCTTCCCGGGCTGATTCCGGAGGTCGACCACTGGTGCGGAGCTCGCAAGCTCAGTGAAGTGCTTGACGTTCTTGGAGTTACACCGACGGCTGATCTTCAGACGAAGCGTTACATCGGAGAGAAGCGGCCTTATGCCTATCTGAAGATTTCGGAGGGCTGCGACCGCAGATGCTCGTATTGTGCGATTCCGTTCATCCGCGGGGCTCACAGGAGCGTTCCGATCGAGACTCTGGTCAAGGAGGCCGAGTCTCTCGCCGCAGACGGGGTTAAGGAACTGATACTCATAGCTCAGGACAGCACCTATTACGGGCTGGACCTCTATCACGAGAGGTCTCTCTCGAAGCTTCTCGCCGCTCTTTCTGAAATCGAAGGCATCGAGTGGCTGAGAGTGCATTACTCTTACCCTCAGGACTTTCCGACGGATGTCCTGGAGCAGATGGCGGTGAATCCGAAGATCTGCAAGTATATGGACATCCCGCTCCAGCACGTTTCTGACAATGTCCTCTCGATGATGCACCGTCATATCGACGGAGCGGGAACGCGCTCTCTTATCAGGCAGTTCCGCGAGAAGGTTCCGGGGATTGTGCTGCGCACGACTATGATTGTGGGGCATCCCGGCGAGAGCCGCGAGGATTTCCTCGAGCTGCTCGACTTCATCA
>CAVCSJ010000067.1:0-10932 GCA_963604895.1 bacterium | reverse complement strand
GTTCTCCCCAAGCCCCTCCGCGCAGCTCGCTGCGCCCATTAGGAGCTCCGAAGCGCAGCGTCCACGTGAAGCAATTGGCCGGCCTTACATTCGCTCGCGAATCCAGGCGATGTCGGGAAGGTCTGCGAAGCGGGAGATGATGGCGCCCGCACCCGCTTCGCGCAGCTCGGCCTCGGTCGAATTACCATAGGTCACGGCGCAGGTCGAGGCTCCGGCGCGGACTCCCATCAGTATGTCGAAAGGCATATCGCCCACGACCAGCGCGTCCTCAGCCTTGACTCCCAGCTCTCTGAGCGTATAAAGAACCGGCTCCGGGTCGGGCTTGTGCTTAGTCACATTGTTCGCGCCGACAACCAGGCTCATTATGCCGTCGAAACCGAACTCCTGAAGGAACGATACCAGCGAGGGGTTTGAACGCGAGGATGCTACGGAAAGCATAAATCCCTGGCTGTGAAGTGATTGCAGGGTTTCTGCTACGCCCGGGAAGACCTTCGGCATCAGCGCTTTGCGGTTCTCGTTGAAGATCCTGCGGTACTCCACGGCGCAGCGGTTGAACTCCTCTTCGCTCATATCAGGGTAGATTGCGTGAAATCCCTCCGCGAGCGGCAGGCCGATAGTAGACGCGCAAGTCTGCTCATCCGCCACCTGCAGCCCCATCAGCTTCATAGTCATCTGCAATGTCCTCACGATAGTTTCCCGGGTATCGCAAATCGTCCCGTCGAAATCCAAGATAATCAATCCTTTACTCATAAATCTCAAAAACATCATCAAAAAAGACTGCGCGAAAATACTGCAGATTTTGTAAAAATTGCACGATACATCGTGCAATTTTCGGCAAAAGTTGCACATAAGTCGGTGCAACTTCCGTTCAATATTATTTGCTAACTTTGTGTCTGGAGAAAACCACATTAAGTATGAGAAAAGAACTTGTATTTATTCTGGCGGCGGCTGCGGTGATCGTGTGTAGCTGCGGGACCAGGTCTGAAAAAACATATCTGACAGATCTCAGCGTAGAGTATATGTCTGAACCTCAGGGGATTGATATCGCAAGTCCCAGGTTCGGATGGAAGAATGCTTCCACTGAGTATGGCGCGAAACAGACTGCCTACCGCCTTGAGGTGGCGGAGAGCCCCGAAAACCTTGCGGAGGGAAACTGCGTCTTCGATTCCGGGAAAATCGAGAGCGGAGAGTCCGTCGGAATAGAATACAAGGGAAGCCCGTTGAAACCGCATACAGTCTATGCCTGGAGGGTTACAGTATGGGACGAAAAAGGAGTAAGCCACACATCTGAACTATCTGAATTCAGCACCGGCCTTATGGATGAAGGCTGGGGCGAGGCGCAGTGGATAGGCTCCAGCCAGCCGCACTTCTCGAAATACAGAACCCAATTCGATATTGGCTGCAGTCTGCAGCCGGCGGAAGGTGCCGGGCACGCCGTGCTGCTTCTCGGATACCTTGATTCGGAGAACTATGTCAGCGTGGATTATGCGGTGGCGGACGGAAAGGCTCGCCTGGTGCTCTCGCACCGCACGGATGGGGTTGATACTGAGGATGCTGCGTTCGCGCTGCCTTTTGTGAACACGTCGTCTCTCTATAAGAAGCACACCCTGAATGCCAGCGTAAAGTCACTCGATTATGCGAAGGGCTATCTGATTTCGCTTGCTCTGGACGGCCGGAAACTGACGGATCAGCCGGTGAAGATTCAGCCTTATCCGCTGGATGTCTGGAAACCTTATTGCCGATTCAATGACGTCGCCTTCTGCCAGCCTGAAGGCTCGGCCGCTACATTCTCGGACATTATTATCACGGAGAATGTCTGGAATACAGTGCTTTACAAGGATGACGACGAGTATTTCGAGGAAGGGACAGGAGAGGTTCATATCCTCCCGACCTCCGAGACCACCGGAGCTCCGATGCTTCGCGGTACCTTCGCTCTGGACGGCGGCAAGCAGCTGTCTTCGGCTCTGCTTTATATCACTGCCAGAGGAGTTTACGAATTCTATGTGAACGGGAAGAGATGCGCTTCAGATCACGGTGAGTATACCGACTACTTCAATCCGGGCTACACTGACTATCGCGACAGGATAATGTATAACACCTACGATGTCAGCGAAGCTCTGCAGGCAGGGACAAATGCCCTCGGCATTATGCTCGGTGCCGGCTGGTACTGTGACGCAATGGGATATACAACCTACTGGGCCGACCAGTACGGCAATCAGCTTTCCGCCCTCGCCAAACTCGTGATAAACTATGCTGACGGCACGCAGCAGGTAGTGGTTTCCGGTCCGGACTGGAAAGTGACGGACAAGGGCCCTATAATCAGCGACAGCTTCCAGAACGGAGAGGATTATGATGCCCGCCGCGAGATCGACGGCTGGGCCGATGCGGATTTCGACGATTCGCAGTGGGAGAATGTGACTGTCTGGGAGGCCCCAGCGGAAAGCGTTGAAATCCAGTCATATATAGGCTCTCCGATATCCTGCAGCCTGGTTCTTGAGGCGCAGAGCGTAAGCGAGCCCGCACCGGGAGTATTCGTCTATGATATGGGACAGAATATGGTCGGTGTGCCGAGAATCTTTATAAAAGGCGCTGAAGGCCAGAAGATAACGCTCAAATACGGCGAGATGATCTATCCTGAGCAGGTCCCTGAGGATCCGCTTCCGCCGCTGACAGCTGAGGATTACGAGGCTAACCGCGGACGCGTCTACAACGAGAATTACCGCGGAGCCCTCTCGACTGACCATTACATTATGAGAGGCCGGCCTGAAGGCGAGACCATCTGTCCTCATTTCACTCATCACGGCTACCGCTATGTGGAGATTCACGGCCTCACAGAGGCTCTTCCGCTCGAAGATGTCGAGGGCCTGGTCCTGAATTCCATCGGAGAGCAGACGAGCTCTTACGAGACCTCGAATCCTGACATCAACAAGCTATACAGCAATATAGTATGGGGTCAGAGAGGCAATTTCCTCTCCATCCCTACCGACTGCCCTCAGAGAGACGAAAGACTCGGATGGACGGGTGACGCCCAGGTATTCGCCCGCACCGCCACCTATAATATGAACGTGGATCCGTTCTATTCCCGCTGGATTTACACCCTGCGTGACGCTCAGGGCGAAGACGGCAACTATTGCGACTATGCTCCGAGAACCGGAGTGCCTCCTGTCGGCGCAGGCCGCGGCAACGGCGCTATGGGCTGGGCAGATGTCGGCGTCATCCTGCCTTGGCAGGTCTATATGCAGTACGGCGACACCCGTTTCATCCGTGAGCATTATCCATCGATGAAACGCTATATGGATTACCTCTCACAGAGGGCTGTGGGCTATCTTCAGAGAGGTTCGGGCTACGGCGACTGGGTGGCAGTGGAGCATACGAATTCCGCCCTCACGAATACGGCTTACTGGGGTTACGATGCCCTGCTTATGTCGAAGATGGCTAAAGCCCTTGGCTATGAGGAGGATGCGCAATATTATACCGACCTGCACGCTCAGATAAAGAAGGCGTTCAACGAAGCTTTCGTGGATTCCGAGGGCCGCACGACTAATACCGACAAGGTTCCTCCGTATGTGGAGTGGATTGCCGGCGGCGCCGACTCCGAGCACGAGGCTGACACCCAGACTTCGTACGTGGTTCCGCTTCAGGCCGAACTCTTCGACGAAGTCAACAAGCCTAAAGCCCTGCAGCATCTTGCGGAGGACATCGCCGAGCACGGCTACACCATCACCACAGGCTTCATCGGCACGCCTTACATAAACCTGGTGCTTTCAGAGAACGGCCTTACAGACACAGCCTACCGCCTCTTCGAACAGACCGAATTCCCGTCCTGGCTCTATCCTGTGCTTCAGGGCGCCACGACCATCTGGGAGAGGTGGAATTCCTATACCATCAAGCGCGGTTTCGGCCCGGTGGATATGAATTCATTCAACCATTACTCCTTCGGCGCCATCGAGGAATGGATGATGGTGCATTCGCTCGGCATTCAGAGGGACGAGACCGCTCCGGGCTACAGGCATTTTATTCTCCAGCCTCAGGCGGGCGGTACATTCGACTATATCAGAGGCCATTACGATACTGTCTACGGCCGAATCGAAAGCGCCTGGGAGAAGACTAAGGACGGTATCGTCTACAGCTTCAGAGTCCCTGCGAACACCTCCGCCAGCCTGAGCCTCGATGCTCTCGGAGTGCAGAACACCTCCGAGCTCGAGTTCCTAAAGGGCGGCAAGCACGCATTTCTGAGCGGGAGCGCCTGCGAGCTCCCGGCCGGAGAATACGAGATCAGAGTCAGATAATTTTTATTGGTCGCCGAGGCGACCGATTATGACCCCAGCACAATGAGGAACATACCTGCGAGCAGGACCGCGAGGTCGAGAGCTTTCGCGCGTATGTTCTTTTCCTTGAAGAGTATAGCTCCGAAGATGAACGGCACGATCACGCTGCTGCGGCGCACGACGGACACGATCGAAAGCATAGTGTCAGGGCAGCTCAGAGCGTAGAAATACAGAAAATCCGCGAGCGTGATCAGCACAGCGATGAGCAGCAGCGTCCAGTCCCAGCGGAAAGGCTTGAACCACTCCGAAGCCACCTGGGAACGCCGTGCGGCCTGTTCCTCGGACAGCGACTTGCGTCCCGTCCAGAGTTTCATCCCCAGCAGCAGAAGCGCCATTATCAGAGTGATATAGACATTCGTCCAGCTCTGCACGAACAGAGGTTCCAGAGACTGCATTATATGCCTGTCATACAGCGCACTGCCGACTCCCGTAGCCACACTTATCAGAAGGTACAGCATTCCGCGGCTCCGGGTGAAGCTGATGCCTTCGCGATTGCTCGTACGGCTCAGCATAAAGAGAGCGTAGAAGGAAATGATGCTTCCGGCCCACTGGAAGCCGTTCAGCCTCTCCCCGAAAAGCAGCAGCGAGAAAATCAGCACGAACACCGGCCGCGACGCCTTCACCATACTGACCGTCGTCAGCGGCAGCAGCTGCATCGCCATCAGTCCCGAAACCCAGGAAGAAGTGACTATCAGAGCCTTGAGCACCAGCTTGAGATGCTCGTCCAGAGTCCCCTGGCTCAGGAAAGCTGCGAGTATGATCGAAGAGAAAAGCGTCGAGAAGAACAGCACGTGAAGCACGTCGTTGCTCTTCAGCGAATGTTTCTTGGCAACGTCATAGAAGCCAAGAAAGACAGCCGACAATACCGATGCCCAGACCCACATAATCCGCTAAAGTGTCTGACCTCCAATGAACTCCCTCATAATCGAGGTCGGCGGAATCGCCGCGATTTCCTGCGGAGTCAGAGTCGTCAGGTGACGCATATACTCCAGCAGACTCTTCGCCTTCTCATAAGCCGGCGATGACTCGCTGATGCCGCAGAGCAGCGGCTCGGCGTAGTAACGAAGCAGCGGAATATCGTAAAGCATTGAGGAATTGAACACTACCTCCGCATTTCCCTCGTACGGGAAGATGTTCAGAGTCTCTCCGCGGCGTACGCTCGGCCAGCGCAGAATGTTCGTCTCAGGCGAGATGCCGCGGGTGCGGTTGTCGCGTACAATGCGTCGCATCAGTCGTTTGTCGGTAGTCGAACAATGCACTTTCTCTCCTCCGTCGAGTGCCGAGAGAGCTGAGATATAGACCTTGAAAATTCTGTCCTGGTCGACCGCCGGAGTAAGCGCAGGGTTCAGCGCGTGGATACCTTCCATAAAGAGTATGTCGTTGGCTTCCAGCTTCATACGCCTGCTTTCGTCCATTATGGTCTCTCCGTGCACGAAGTCGTATTTCGGGATGATCACTTCGCGTCCGGCGAGCAGGTCGTTGAGGTTGGAGTTCAGCAGCTCGACGTCCATCGCTCCGAGACACTCATAATCCTTCTCTCCGTTCTCGTCCAGCGGAGTATCCTCGCGGCGGCGGAAATAGTTGTCCAGCTCGATGACCTTCGGATTCAGCCCGAGCACGCGCGCCTGCTGAGCGATTCGCAGCGAAGAGGAGGTCTTGCCGCTCGACGAAGGCCCCGAAATCATTATGATGCGCGACTCCCTCCTGCGCCAGTAGACCTGATTCGCGGCTTCGGCGTACTTCCGCTCCTGTCGTGCCTCGCAGAGGTTGATGAGCTCTATTCCCTGGCCTGCGGCCAATGCTGCATTGACTTTGTCGACCGTGTCAACTCCGATGGCGGAGCACCAGTCCTTGTATTCCTGCCTTGCGGCTTCAATCTTGTTCATAACACTTCTTTAATGTATAATCCTGTGGCCGAATCCGGGTCCTGTGCGACCTGCTCGGGAGTGCCTTCGGCGACTATCCGTCCGCCCCGCGCTCCGCCTTCCGGTCCCATATCTATAATCCAGTCCGCAGACTTCAGCACATCCAGGTTATGTTCGATAATTACTACTGTATTCCCCTGATCCACGAGCTGTTGCAGCACGCCCAGGAGCACTTTTATGTCTTCAAAATGCAGGCCTGTCGTCGGCTCGTCCAGAACATATAATGTCCTTCCTGTCGCTTTTCTGTACAATTCGGCCGCAAGTTTCATTCTCTGGCTTTCTCCGCCTGACAGAGTGACAGACGACTGACCCAGCTGCACATAGCCCAGACCCACGTCCACCAGCGCCTTCAGCTTCTGCGCTATCTTCGGTATCTCGCGGAAGAACTCGTAAGCCTCCGTGATCGGCATCTCAAGCACCTCGGAGATGTTCTTGCCCTTGTACTGCACGGCCAAGGTGTCCTCCTTGTAGCGCTTTCCGCGGCATTCGTCGCAGACCACGTTCACCGACGGCAGGAAATTCATCTCGATGACCTTGATGCCCGCACCTTTGCACGCTTCGCACCTTCCGCCCGAGACGTTGAAGGAGAAACGTCCCGCCTTGAAGCCGCGCACCTTCGCGTCCGGCGTGCTCTCGAAGAGCTGGCGGATGTCGTTGAAGACCTCCGTGAACGTCGCAGGATTGCTTCTCGGACTTCGTCCAATCGGGCTCTGGTCTATTTCTATCAATTTGTCGATTTCTTCCATTCCGACTATTTCGGCGTATGGAAGTTCGTGTTCCTTCGATCGGTAAAGTTTCTTTTTCAGCACCGGGACCAGCGTCTCGTTTATGAGGCTGGACTTGCCGCTGCCGCTCACTCCGCTCACTCCTATGAGGCAGCCAAGCGGCAGGCGCAGGGTTACTGATTTCAGGTTGTTACCCGTCGCGCCCTTGAGTATCAGGAACTTGCCATTTCCGCTGCGCCTGGTCTGCGGCACCGGGATGCAATTCTCGCCCCGCAGATACGGCAGCGTCACGCTGTGCGTGTCCATATTGGACGCTTCCGCGTCCAATATGTTATTATTGGCCGCATTTTCTGCGGCCACTGGAACTGGACCGTTGTAGCAGATGCGGCCGCCGTTTTCGCCCGCGCCGGGACCGACGTCCACTAGCCAGTCGGCCGAATTCATCGTCTCCTGGTCGTGCTCGACGACGATGACCGTGTTGCCCTCGTCGCGCAGTTTTTTCAGTGACGCGATGAGCTTGCGGTTGTCCCTCTGGTGGAGTCCGATGGACGGCTCGTCGAGTATGTATATGACATTCACCAACTTGGAACCGATCTGGGTGGCGAGGCGGATTCTCTGGCCTTCGCCTCCGGAGAGCGATGCGGTCGCGCGGTCGAGCGTGAGATAGTCCAGGCCTACGTCGAGAAGGAATTCCACGCGGTCGCTGAGCTCCTTGAGGATGTCGCGCGCGATGGCGTTCTCGCGGGTGCTGAATTTGGCGGGAAGGCTCGCGAGCCAGTCACGCAGGGTGGAGATTTCCATTGCGGCGACTTCGCTGATGGTCTTGCCGTCGATCTTGAAGTAGGACGCGTTCTCGTTCAGTCGCGTTCCACCGCAGACCGGGCAGGTTATCTTCTCGTCGATGTCATCTATAAGTCCTTGATAGCCGACCATTTCGCTTGTGGCGCCCTCCCCGATGAGGTAAAGTTCGTCTGAGCCGTAGACCAGCAGCGATACGGCCTCGTCCGGCAGCTCGGCGATGGGGGAGTAGAGCGAGAAATTATGCTTGCGCGCGATGGCTCGGATGATTTCGCACTTGCGTGTTTCGCGCAGCTTTCCGAGCGGGACGATTCCGCCCTCGGCGACGGAAATGTCGCGGTCAGGGATTATGCTGTCTATGCTGACGTTTACTATCTCTCCAAGTCCCTTGCAATGAGGACAATAGCCTTCGGGCGAGTTAAATGAGAACGAGTGCGGGGCGGGCTCCTGGAGGGAGATTCCGCTCTCCGGGTCCACGAGCTGCTTGCTGAAATGACGGATTCTGTCTCCGTCCATCACCGCGAGGGTTCCCTTGCCGAGGCTCAGGGCTCTCGCCACCGAATCGCGGATACGTTTCTCGTCGCCTTCACCAGGCTTGAGCTTGTCCACGACCACTTCTATGAAATGCGCCTTGTATCTGTCCAGAGCCTCCAACTCGTTGAGGCTGAAGATTTCGCCGTCCACGCGGGCCTGCGTGAATCCCTTCTTGCGGAGCTGCTCGAAGAGGTCTCTGTAATGGCCCTTGCGGCCGCGTACGAGAGGGGAGAGCAGGATGCACTTTATCCCGTGGTATTCCTGCATTATCAGGTCCACGATCTGCCCGTCAGTGTAGCGTACCATCTCCTTGCCGGTCACCGGGGAGTAGGCGTGCGAGGCGCGGGCATAGAGCAGGCGCAGGAAATCGTATATCTCTGTGATGGTTCCGACCGTCGAACGCGGGTTCGTTCCGGTAGTCTTCTGCTCTATGGCGATAATGGGGCTCAGGCCTGTAATGTCTTCTACTTCAGGCTTTTCGAGTATTCCCATAAAGTGCTTGGCGTATGGGGAGAGGGTGTTCATATAACGCCTCTGGCCTTCGGCGTAGATGGTGTCGAATGCCAGGGAGGACTTGCCGCTTCCGCTCATACCCGTGATGACCACGAATTTTTTGCGCGGAATGCGTACATCCACGTTCTTGAGATTATGCGAACGGGCGCCGGTGATTTCGATGAACCCCTTGTCTTCCATATCAGAAGCTGATGCCATCGACACTGCCGTCCTCAGAGAGTTCGTTGAACGGCTGCAGGAACGGGTTCGAGGTGCGCTCGGTGCTGATGTCGGTGCTTTCCCCGTGGCCCGGATAGACCTTGGTCTCTCCGTCCAGGGTTATAATCTTCTCCATCAGGGACTTGATCTCGCTGTCATAGTCGCCGCCGTAGAGATCGCTGCGGCCTATGGCGCCGGCGAAAAGGCTGTCGCCGGAGAAGAGAATCTTCTCGCTTTCGCAGTACCAGCACACGCTGCCGGGGCTGTGGCCAGGGGTGGCGATAACTTTCCACTCGCAGCCGATGACTTTAACGGCCTGTCCGTCAGCGATGTCCTGACTTGTGAATGTCAGGTCCACGCCCCTGAAGCCATAACGGAGCATCGACTCGCGATGCTTTTCCGCCACATCCCTGTCCACTTCGCTGAAGTAGGTCGGGATGTTTTCGAAATGACTCTGGCAGTCCTTCAGACCATAGATATGGTCTATATGGCCGTGAGTCAGGAATATGGCCTTCACCTTCAGATCTTTTACGGCGCTGAAGAAAGTGTTCTTCTCCTCAAGGCAGCAGTAGGCGGGATCCACTATCACCGCCTCGCCTTCGGGATTCGACACCACCCAGCAGTTCTCTTCGAAAGGATTGAAGATGAATCGTTTGACTGTGAGCATATTAGAGCGAAGCGACGTTCTTAGGGTTGCAGAGAGCCTTGCCTTCTGCGGTGTATGCATACTCGATGCGGTCTTCGTAGAATTTCTCCACCTTGCCGCGGACGATCTTCGATGTGGTGTTCATCATTCCATTCTGCTCGGTGAACGGCGTGTCGGCCACGATGATGGCTGCAGGAAGCCACTTCTCAGGGAAGAGCCCCTCGTGTGCGCCGCCCTTGCGGTAGGAATCCACCTCGCCCTGCAGGATTTCCAGCTGGGCTTTCTTTCCTTCCTCGGAATCAGGGGAGAGTCCCTTCTTCTGGACGGCTTCGGCGAGAGCGGTCTTGTTCGGCACGATGACCGCTACCGTGTAAGGGTTCTGATTATTGTGGAGAACAGTCGCGTCGATGAATTTCGAAGAGTCGGTGAGGCTGTCCTCAAAGCCTTCAGGTGAGTATTTTTCGCCGTCGGAACTGATGAGCAGGCTCTTGAAACGTCCTGTGACATAAAGGAAGTCGTTGTCTTCCTTGCAGATGTAGCCGCGATCGCCGGTATGGAGCCAGCCGTCCACGATGGTGGCTGCGGTGGCCTCAGGATTCTTCCAATATCCGGCCATCACGTTCTCGCCGCGGATTACGATTTCTCCGGTCTCCCCTGCAGGCAGGGAATTGCCCTGCTCGTCGCAGATCTTGATGTCCATAGGCTTCACCGTGCGGCCTGAAGAACCGAAACGGGCGTGGCCCGGAGAGTTGGAGCAGATGACAGGGGTGGCCTCGGAAAGGCCGTAGCCCTGGAAGATAGGCATACCGATGGCGCAGAAGAATCTCTGAAGTTCGATGTCCAGAAGGGCGCCGCCGCCCACGAAGAACTTGATTCTTCCTCCGAAATTATCGCGTACCGACTGGAAGATCATCTTGTCGAAGAGCGACATCAGAGGCTTTCTCCACCACATCTTCCAACAAGGCTTGCCGGCATTGTAATATTCTCTATTGTAAACGATTGCGTTGTGAACTGCGAAGTCGAAGAGTTTCTCCACCTTCGGCCCCTTCTTCCTGATTCCTGCCTCGATGTTTTTCTTGAAGTTGCGGGAGATGGCAGGAACTGAAAGCATCACGTGAGGACGGGTTTCCTTTATGGCGATAGGTATGTTCTTCAGCATCGTGATGGCATTCTTGCCTCCCGGAACGGTGGCGATGCTTCCGCCGTAGGACATCATCACATAGAATCCGGCCACGTGGGCGAAGCAGTGGTCGAGAGGGGTGATG
>CAVCSJ010000066.1:0-11226 GCA_963604895.1 bacterium | reverse complement strand
CCGGCTTCGCCCATCTAATTCCCTCTCAGTCTCCCAAACGGGGGAAGCGAACGCAAAGCGTTCGCTTTACGTCTTATTCATTGGGGAGCGGACTCCCAAACCCCTTGACGCCATTAGGAACTTTGACTCAACTTTCTTGAATTTGCTAGCGCTGCGGACGCCGCCTGACGCGGCCCGTCAGGAGCTCCGCTTCACTATTTGTGTCCAAGTCTGTCGGAGTGGCTGCCCGTTACAGATTTTCAAACCGTCGTTGATGATGTATGTCGCCCATCGCTCCTCAATAGGCCTATGCTCGCACCGAACCGATTTGAAAATAGTCTGACGCGAAGGCATCTTTACTACAAGCCACTCTGTGGCATTATAATATGTAGACGGTTTGAAAATGATCCCACATACTTGCCTCAACTTCTTTGGACTTGAAGATTCCGTTAAAAAATCGACAGTATTTTAAACAAAATTCATTTACAGTCCCATTGGGTTAAAAAATGCGCGTTTTTTCAACAAAATTCAGAAATAGCCACATCAGGTTAAAAATAGCCCCGTATTTTCAACCAAATCTGGGATTAAGGAAGTTTGGGTCTGTTTTGGGAAACAAGTTGTGAGAAATCAAGAGCGGGCGGGGATGAATATAAAGTCAGTGGCGAACAAATTCACCTTCGTCTGGAGAGGCAGCGTTGAAAAGAACAAGGCTAAATTTATAGTAAACGTAAAAATCAGTCCTGAAGGCGGCGGATGAGGCACTCGCGATAGAAAACGTCGAAGAATATCAGGAATTTACAGCCGAAGAGCTGACTGACGCTTCACCCTTCATATAAATACAAAAAAGAGAGTGACTAAAAATCTCTTGTTTAGTCTAATTCTTTATCTGTCAGGTCCCTAAGTTTCACAGCCTGGAAGACGATCTGGGCGGGGCTGCCTTCGTAGAGGATGCCGAGGGTGTCGTCATCGATGAGAGTCATACAGGAGTAGCCCCAGCCCTGACCTTCGTCGAGAAGGAGCGAGTGAGGCCAGGTGAGACCTCCGTCGGAGCTCGCCCGCAGGACAGAAACTATAGAAGAAATCAGCAATGTGGTCAGAACACTGTACATAATATCTGCCATTGCTTCGGAGGCTCAGCCGCTCGCATTGGACGGCGAAGCCGGCCGGGAAAATGTTTGCGAGCGCTGAGCCTCCGAAGCAACGTGTTTTCTGTTATCTGCCGCCTCCGCCGAAGCCGCCTCCGCTGAAGCCGCCTCCTCCGCCGAAGGAAGACGCACCGCCGAAACCGCCGCCGGCGCCGCTGTGGCTGGCTTCCTGAGCTGCAATGCTGTTCGTGATAGCCTCGGAAAGACGTCTGGTATTGAAGAGGATGGTGTTCATCGTGGCGTAATCGTAACCGATCACCTCCTCGAAAGCCTCAGGATTGATATCCTTCAGCTCCCCTGCCACCTTCTCCGCGATTCCGAACAGGGCCGCCAGGCACAGATACTCTTTCCAGAGCACAACCTCCTCGGTATGACGCTCTTTCAGCAGAGTGAAATCCTCCAGATATTTCTTGAAGCCCACCAGCTCGCAAGCCTTCTCCTTGCCCTTGGCATTGAGCGATTTGCCATAGAAGTATCCGCCTGCCGCAAGGCCGGTCTGACCGATTTTCAGAGCCTCCTTGGTCCACTTGGAGACTCTCAAAGGATTCTTCTTCGCCCAACGGCTGAACTCCTTGTCCTGCAGGATGTTGTCGGAGCCTGACGCCTCGCGCATCATCTCCAGCAGGCGCTTTGCGGAAGGGCTTAGCATCGAAGTGTCCGCCGAGTCGTTGAACAGGAACTCGATCCTGCCCTTGCCGTCTTTCTGGGTCAAGATATACCCGTCCTGCAACATCTTGAGTATCAATGCGGCGGAGAGAGTCTTCCTGCCTTCGTTGAGACCCGCGTTCTGCGCGACATAGTTGCACTCCAGAAGGTCGGCGTCGAACGGAATGCTCCTGCACCAGCCGATTTCCTTCGGCTTCTTGCCCAGGAACTTGCGGATCTGCCATCCTGAAGGCTTGCCCGAGGAACTGGCACCTGCCGCTATACCGAAAATTACAACGAAGAGTCCGAAGAGCCAGGAGATGAGGCCCGCCACAACGCCCCAGAAACTTTCCTCTTCCTCGAAATACGAAGAGCCCTCAAGCGCCTCGTTCAGAGCTTCTTCGAAAGGTCTGTCCTGAATGCTCTCCGACTCGAAGATACCCTTGTCGAAGCGCAGCAGCGCGATTACCGAACCTTCGTACTCCAGTCCGTCAGGGGCGTCGAACACCGCCACTCCGTTCTCGAATCCCGTGGTCCCGTAATAGCCGAAACCCCAGATTCGGGCCACTGTCGTGTCCAATTGGACCGGCGCCGAGATGTTCACCCGGACGCGCTCGGGATTGGACGAAAGTCCGGGCGAAACGAGCTGCATATGCAGCATATCGTAGTCCTCCAGGCTCTTCACGGCGTTCGACATCAGGTAAGACGCTGTGAAGACGTGCCTGCCGTCGCTTCCGACGCCCCAGCAGATCTCGCAGCCGTTGCTCTTTTCCACGATGCCGCAGCGGAAGGCCTTCTGGCGTATATTGCGGTCGATGTCCCACTCGCCTTCGTTTATGAACTGCTGTCCGTTCTCGCTGACCTGCAGGTCGGAAACTTCGATGTCGCCGAGGTTGCCGCGCACGAGGTACCACTCCGTGATGCCCGAGACATTGACGTTCCAAGTCTCTGTCACCAAGGCACTTCCGTCCTTGCGAAGCGCTACGTTGATGTCAATCCCGTAGATGCTCGTGTCGGCAAAACAAAGCGGCGCAGCCGCCATAAAGGCAGCTGCGACCAATCCTATGATGCGTCTGATCATATTTTCATCGAAGGCATCTGGGTCTTCTGATCCTCGACCGTAAGATATTCTTTCTCCTTGAAACCGAGCGCTCCCGCTACGAGAGAGTCAGGAATCTGACGGACCATTCTGTTCATCGCGGTTACGCTGTCGTTGTATACCATACGGCTCATACGAACCTGATTTTCATAGGTATTCACGCTGTCCATAGCCTTGGCGTAATTCTCGTTCGCCTTGAGGTTAGGATACTGCTCGGCGATGGCCGTAACCTGTGTGGTGAGGTTGCGGAGCGCATTCTCCTGTGCGTCCACTTCGCCTGCGGAACTGTTCCTGTCCACGGCCTTGCGCTCGCCGATGATCTTCATCAGGGAGTTGAATTCGTGCTCGTTATAGGATTTTACCAGTTCGACGAGGGCTGTAAGGGCATCCCAGCGGCTGGACTGCTGAACGCCGATCTGGCTGAGCGCATTCTTGCAGAGCTCATCCTGTTTCACAAGTTTTCTCTGGACGCCGATCACCCACAGAATCAGGAGGGCGATGACAGCAATGATAATGATGGTTGTCATAGTTGTAAAAATTTATTCTGTCAAATATATGAAACTTTGTCCGTAAAACCGCCCCTCTCCGCGGACAAAACTTCTTTTTCTAACATTCGTCCGAAAAAATGCCCCTTTCTACGGACAAACCTTTTGATTGCGGATAGCGGCTGCTATGAATTTCGGAGGACTTGATTATCTTTGTAGTATGGATAAGGTTCGTGATCCGCTTAGAAAAAAGGAGGTCGCGCTGACTCCGGAGGAGTCGGTGCGGCAGTGGTTCATCGGCCTGCTGCACGAAAGCCAGGGAGTGCCTATGCACCAGATGATGAGCGAAGTACAGCTCGAATGCCCGGGAGGCAAGACCTACCGCGCCGACATCGTGATCTACGGCCACGGCGGCATCCCCGCAGCCATAGTCGAGTGCAAAAGACCTGAGATTCAGCTCGATGCGGAAGTCCTCGAGCAGGCTCTGCGCTATGGCTCGCTACTCGGAGTCAAGTGCCTGATCCTCACCAGCGGCCACTCCACCCTCGTCGCCCTGCGCGAAGGCGCAAGCTGGAAGCGCTCGGACCACATCCCGACATACGAAGAACTCGCGGACCGGCCGGCCTCCGGCCAATGAAAAAGTCTCGACCGGCCGTAAGACCTAAAACTGAAATTGGCCGCAAGGCCGTGAAAATGAATTGAATATAACTGAAACCATATGAGTACAACGTATCTTAGACTTGCTTCGAAATTGGCTGCTGCCGCCTCGATTGCGCTGGCGCTTCTGCTCTGCGGGGGTTGCCGCAACGCAAAGAGCGTGCAGGAACCGAGCACGGCGTTCATCGACTACGTGTACGCCTACACGGGCGGCACGATTTCCACGGACTCGGCGGTCCGCATCGAGTTCACCTCGGACGTCGACAACAGCGCCGACCCGGCCACGCTCTTCTCCTTCAGCCCTTCGCTCAAGGGTACAGCGAACTGGGTGTCAAGTACTTGCATTGAATTCATCCCTGAAAGCGGAGCCCTCAGACAGGGGCAGACCTACAAGGCTTCATTCAAACTGGGCGACGTCACCAAAGTCAGCGACCCCTCGCTGAAGGAATTCGACTTCTCCTTCCGCGTCGCGCGCAAACAGTTCTCCGTCAGCTGCGACGGCCTCTTCATCGACCCTGCCGATCCTGAAAGCTATCAGCTGGAAGGCTCGATCCAGTTCAGCGAGGAAGTCGCGAATCTCGAAGCCGAAAAACTCATCTCCGTGAAATACCGCGGAGCCTCCCCGAGCATCGAGCTGGAATCCGTTGACGGCTCACTTATAGGCTTTAAAATCAATGGAATAGGGATTCCGGAAAGCGATTCTGAACTCAAGCTCTCCGTCGACGCCTCGCAATGGGGTTTCAGTGAAAAATACGCCGAAACCGTCGAGGTCCCTTCAGTGCAGAATTTTCGCGTGATTTCGGCAAAACTTGTCGATGGCAGCGACAGCTACATCGATGTCCGATTCTCCGGACTGCTGGATGAATCCCGTGATTATAAAGGCCTTATCTATGTGGATACTGAAGGCCGCAGCTATATGGACGTGAAGGGAAACAGAGTGAAACTCTATTTCGAGAGACGCGCCGACGAGAACGTGAAACTCACCGTCTCATCCCTTCTGAAAAACGCTGAAGGCAAGGCACTTGGCAGCGAATATACCAGGATTTTCAGCAGCGACGCCATCCCCCCGGCAGTAAAGCTCGCGTTCTCCGGCTCCATCCTTCCGGACGCCACGGAAGTCATCCTCCCGTTCCGCGCCGTGAACCTCTCGGCCGTGGACGTGAAGGTTATCAAGGTCTATGAGAACAATATGCTGATGTACCTGCAGGACAACAGCACCCTCGACGACGGCAATGAACTGCGCCGCTCCGGCCGCCTGATCTACAAGGGCACCGTCCGCCTGGACTCAGACCCGGGCAAGGACCTGCACAAATGGCAGGATTTCTCCATCGATCTCAGTTCATTCTTCAAGAAGGAACCGGGCGCACTTTACCGTATCCGCCTGTCATTCAAGCAGGAATATTCCCTGTATAACGGCGGTGTGGCTATGGATGCCACGTCTTCCGCTATGGTCAGCACCTCTCAGGCCTCCGTCACCCGCGAAGACGAGATGATCTGGGACCAGCCGAGCTCATATTACTACGACAATTACTACGATTGGGAAGTCTATAACTGGGACGACAGGAACAACCCTGCCACCCCGTCATATTATATGCTTTCCGAGCGCTTCCCGGAGTGCTCGCTGCTCGCTTCGAACATCGGCATCATCGTAAAGAGTGCCGGGGGCGGCGAGTATTGGGTGAGCGCGAACAGCATCGCCACCACCGAACCTCTGAGCGGCGCCGAGGTCACAGCCTACAGCTTCCAGCTCCAGGAACTCGCTCACGCCAAGACAGATAGCAAGGGCTTCGCCCAATTGCAGATTCCATCCGGCAAGGCGTTCGTGTTCACGGTCCGCAAGGACGGCCAGACGGGCTATCTGCGCTCTGTGGACGGCGAGGAAAAGTCCCTCAGCCGGTTTGACGTGGGCGGAAAGGAACTCCAGTCCGGAATGAAGGCCTATATCTACGGCGAGAGGGGAGTGTGGAGACCGGGAGATACCTTGCACGTATCCATTATGATAGAGGATCGCGACAAGGCCGTTCCGGCCGGCCATCCGGTCACTATGGAACTCTATACCCCTCAGGGACAGTTCTACAGCAAATCCGTGAACGCGTCCGGACTGAACGGACTCTATGTCTTCAATGTTCCTACCCGCGAAAGTGACCCTACAGGTACCTGGAACGCATATTTCAAGGTCGGCGGAGCTTCCTTCCACAAGGCCTTTCCGGTAGAGACCGTGAAGGCCAACAGGCTGAAAGTGAACGTGGAGCTTTCCGATGACATCATCCAGGCCGGCGGAACGACCCGCTTCGACGTGAATTCATCCTGGCTCACAGGCCCTGCGGCCTCCGGCCTCAAGACCACGTCATCGATGTCCCTTACCAAGCGCAGCAAGCCGTTCAAGGGCTATGAGGCCTATAATTTCCAGGATCCGATTTCGACTTACACCAAGTCAGAGTGGGACATCTTTACCTCCACTCTCGACGCCTCCGGCCATACTTCCGTGAATGTAAGTGTTACTCCTGTGCAGAATGCTCCGGGAATGATGAACGCGAATATCGTCACACAGGTATTCGAGCCGGGCGGAGACGCGAGCATCGCCACACAGACAGAGACATTCTCTCCATTCAAGTCCTATGTGGGCGTTAAACTGCCTTCAGAGTGGCAGGAGACCGATACCGACCTTCAGTTCCCGCTCGTCGTGCTCGACAGCAGGGGTAAGCCTGTATCGGGTGACAAGATCGAATACCGCATCTACAAGATAGACTGGAGCTGGTGGTGGGAGAGCAGCAGCGAATCCCTCAGCTCCTATGTAAACGGCAAGAGCTCCACTCCTGTAAGCCAGGGCACCCTGACTTCGACAGGCTCCGCCGTGAACATCCCGTTCCGCCTGGAATACCCTGACTGGGGACGTTTCCTGCTCTACGCCAAAGACTTGACCAGCGGTCACGCCGCAGGCGGAATATTCTATGTGGATTGGCCGAGCTGGCGCGGCCGGTCAGATAAGAATGACCCTAACTCGCTCACAATGCTCTCTTTCAGCATTGACCGCAAGGAATGCAAAGTCGGCGACGAAGTGACCGTCTATGTGCCGGCGGCGAAGGCGGGGCGTGCTCTCGTCTCGCTGGAGAACGGCCGCGGGGTGATTTCGCGCGACTGGGTGAGCACGAAGGCGGCAGAGGACACGAAATACGTCATCAAGGTGACGGAGGAGATGGCTCCGAACTTCTATGTGCACATCACGATGCTGCAGAGCCGCAAGGACGCCGGCAACGACCTGCCTGTCAGGATGTACGGCGTTCAGCCTGTGCTGGTTACGAATCCGGATGCTCGTCTCGAGCCTCAGCTCACCGTGCCAGATGTGCTCCGTCCGCAGGAGGAGTTCAGCGTGAAGGTGCGCGAAGCCAAGGGCCGTCCGATGACATATACGCTCGCGGTCGTGGACGAGGGACTGCTCGACCTGACCGCCTTCAAGACGCCTGACCCTTACTCTTCGATGTACGCCCGCGAGGCGCTCGGAGTCAGGACCTGGGACCTCTACGACGACGTTTTCGGAGCGTTCAGCGGCAAATTCTCGCCTCTCGCGGGAATCGGCGGCGACACTGACATCGTCTCCGGCGCGCGCAAGGACAACCGCTTCAACCCTGTCGTCCGCTTCTACGGACCGTTCGAACTCGCCAAGGGTGAGAAGGTTCACAAGATCAAACTTCCGATGTATGTCGGTTCGGTGCGCGTGATGCTCGTGGCCGGGCAGAACGGGGCCTACGGCAATGCCGAGAAGACCGTGCCGGTTCGCTCGCCTCTGATGCTGCTGCCGACGCTTCCTCGCACCATCGCGGCCGGCGACCAGGTTACTCTGCCGGTGAACGTCTTCGCTATGGAGAACGACATAAAGAATGTGCGCGTGAGCGTGAAAGTTGAGGGACCTCTGTCGGTTAACGGTGCTGACTCTCAGAGTCTTATATTCGCCGCGGCAGGCGATCAGCTCGCACGCTTCGCTCTGACCGCCACGGGTGCGACCGGGGCTGCGAAGCTTACTGTAAGCGCTGTGAGCGGCTCGTACAAGGCATCCGAGACCATCAATATCGAGGTGGTTCACCCTGCTGCGGCGACCACCCGCACGCAGTCCTTCCTGCTCGGTGCGGGCGAAAGCAAGACATTGACTTTCAGTCCGTTCACTGCCGACGAGGAGAATTGGGCGAAGGTCTCGCTGAGCAATTTCCCTTCGGTGGATTTCGACGCGCTCTGCAGCTTCGCGACTGATTATCAATACTCCTGCAGCGAGCAGCTCGCCGCGCGCGGCCTGACTCTCGTCTATTCGAAGCCGTTCCTGAGCGCCGCAAACGCTTCGCGCGCCGATGCTCAGATTCCGCTCATCCTGCAGGAACTCTACTCGCGGCAGCTCGCCGACGGAGGCATAGCATATTGGCCTGGGATGTCCCAGGCCAATGAATGGGCGACTTCGATGGCGGGTCAGTTCTTCACCGCCGCGTCCGAGAACGGCTACAGCGTGAACAAGGGCGTGCTCGCATCGTGGAAGCGCTATCAGAAGAAGTGCGTCTCGAATTACAGGCACGGCGACGCTTATGCGGAGTACGACCTGCAGCAGGCGTATCGTCTTTATACTCTGGCACTTGCGGGTGCTGCTGACGAGGGCGCGATGAACCGTCTGAAGTCCGCTCCGGCGATGACGGCACAGGCCTGCTGGAGGCTCGCCGCGGCTTATGCAGTGTGCGGCAAGAAGAACATCGCCGCGCAGCTCATTTCGGGCGTTTCCGCTTCAGCAACTGACGCGCAGAGCTGGCGCCATACCTTCGGAGACGACCTTCGCGACAAGGCGATGCAGCTTGAGACAGAGGTCCTTACGGACAATCTTACCCCGGCGCTGCCGCTTGCGTCCGAGGTAGCTGAGAAGATGTCCCAGGGATGGTACGGAACCCAGGGCGCGGCCTTCGCCTCGCTCGCTATGAGCCGCCTTGCGGCCAAGGTTGGAGATTCCGCCATAAATGCTTCTGTGAACGGGGAGAACGTGCGAAGCACCAAGTCTTCTGTTTCTTCTTCTGTCGACCCTTCTTCCGGCAGTATGACAGTGAAGAATGAAGCTTCGGACAAGGTCTATGCTACCTTCATTGTCCATAGTTATCCTGCTTCGGGAGAGAGCGTCAGCGCACGCAGCTCGAACATCAGCCTTACCGTAAAATATACTGATGCGTCGGGCGATGTGGTTGATCCTAAGAACCTTGCACAGGGTACCGACTTCTATGCCGAGTATCTTGTGAAGAATATTTCGGCTTCCGGTTCTGACCACGGCAATCTGGCGCTTACCGCCAGGATGCCTTCGGGTTGGGAGATATTCAATGACAGGCTTTACGGCGGCGGCTCGTCCGATGCGGCCGGTTTTAACTATCAGGATATCCGCGATGACAGGGTTATCTGGTATTTCGACCTTCCTGTAGGTTCCCGCAAGGTGTTCAAGGTCCGTCTGCAGGCTTCTTATGAAGGCGTATATGTCCTTCCGTCAGTGGTTTGCGAGGATATGTACGATGCTGCTACCTATGCCTGCACGGCTTCCGGCACCGTGAGGGTGAAGAGATAGCCCGATGTCCCGGTTCAGGGAATATTTCATAAGCGACAAGAGGTGGATTCCCATCCTCCTCTTGTCGTTATATTTCTGTGCATTGTTCGCTTTCCCTCGGGATCCGTTCCGGGGCACTTCCTATTCGACTGTGGTTCTGGATCGCAACGGGGAGTTGCTCGGGGCGCGAATTGCCGATGACGGGCAGTGGAGGTTTCCGCCTTCTTCGCCGGCTTCAGGTTCGGCTTTTTCTTCTGGCTTTTCTTCTGCTTCGGTGCCGGACAAATATGCCAAGGCTCTTATTCAGTTCGAGGACAGGCATTTCAGGCTTCATAACGGTGTAAATGTACTATCAGTCGCTCGCGCGGCTTTTCAGAATCTGCGCGAGGGGAGGGTGGTGAGCGGAGGCAGCACCATCACGATGCAGGTGGTCAGAATGTCGCGCGGGAGGGAGAGAAATATTGGACAGAAGGCCGTTGAGGCCCTTCTGGCCTGGAGACTTGAGAAACTTTATCCGAAGGACGGGATTCTCGCGCTTTACGCTGCGCACGCGCCTTTCGGCGGGAACGTGGTCGGGCTGGACGCGGCGTCGTGGAGGTATTTTTCGCACGATGCGGACGAGCTTTCCTGGGGCGAGGCCGCTCTTCTGGCCGTGCTCCCGAATTCGCCTTCGGCGATTCATATGGGCCGCAACCGCGAGGCTCTTCTGGCGAAGCGCAACCGGCTTCTGGACCGTCTTCTGGAGAAGGGATATATGGATTCTACCGACCATTATCTCGCTTTGTGTGAACCTCTTCCGACTGAGCCACAGCCCCTCCCGCAATACGCTCCGCATCTGGTGGACTATTACTACAAATATCATCGCGGGGAGACGGTCACGACGTCCGTTGACCTCGGAATGCAGGCTGCAGTGAGCAATATCTGTGACCGCTGGAATGCCCAGCTTTCCACCGGCGGCGTGGCGGATCTTTCCGCTGTGGTCATAGATGTCCACAGCGGAAAGACAGTTGCCTACATAGGCAACTCCCGTCCTTCGGACGGCCGCCCCGGCGCCCAGGTCGATATTGTCCGCTCGCCGCGCAGTACGGGCAGCATCCTGAAGCCGTTTCTTTACTGCGCGATGCTGCAGGAAGGGGAACTGATGCCTTCTATGCTTCTGCCTGATATTCCGGTGAATATCAATGGCTTCTCTCCTCAGAATTTCGATCTGCAGTTTGCCGGGGCGGTTCCCGCTTCGCAGGCGCTTGCACGTTCCCTGAACGTACCCGCAGTCTATATGCTGCGGCGCTTCGGGGTTCCGCGCTTTCATTCTCTGCTGAAGGATTGCGGGATGAGCACCCTGACGCATTCACCGTCATTCTACGGGCTTTCCCTGATTCTGGGTGGCGCGGAAGGGACGCTGCTGGACATTACGCGGATGTACGCTTCGCTGTCGGCAGAGTATCAGGGATTTGACTGGGCTTCTGGGTTCCCTTTGCGCGATCCGTTAGCTATCTGGTGGACCCTGGATGCCCTGAAGGATGTGAACCGTCCGGACGAGATGGACTGGAGGCTGATTTCTTCATTGCGGAAAGTGGCGTGGAAGACGGGCACAAGTTATGGTTTCCGCGATGCCTGGGCCGTGGGAGTGACTGCGGATTATGCCGTGGGAGTCTGGGC
>CAVCSJ010000065.1:0-11412 GCA_963604895.1 bacterium | reverse complement strand
ACTCTGAAAAACCTCGCATCCATCATCTATATCCCGAAATATTCTGACGGCATAGAGCGCGTTGAGTATAAAATTACCGGCCTGGAAGCTGCAAATGCTACTTTCAATGATATGACACTCCGCTTCGATGTATATCCTGCCGCTTGTGCCGACAGCATTGCCAAGGCGTATGCCAAAGATAATTCGATTCTCTCCGCCCGGGCAGTCTATACTCAAACCAGAGCGGAAGCCGGTAATTTCGTCAATCTTGACATCAATGGTGTAGTGGCAGACAATGTCAATAAAGGCGTACTCTCGGTTACAATATCTCCTGCCGCCCTGGATTTTGACTTCCGTCTCGATAAACTCGAAGCGTCCGTCATCCTGAAAATTACAACCGATTACTGCAATATCCAGTCCGACTACATTCCTTTCATCCCTGCCGGCGGTATGATTTTCTTCAACAGGTACGATACGAACCATAACGGAGTCCTCGAAGATACCGAACTTGCCGCCATTGATGAACTTGACCTTTCAGACGGGGGTTTCACTACTGTGAACCTTAAGAAATTCACAGGCCTCAAAACCCTGAATATCTGCGGCAATCCCGACCTTAAAACCCTCGATCTGACAGACAACCCACAACTCACGAAGGTAATCTGCCCGTCATTTGACTACATCATCGATTGTACAGTCAGTTGCGCGGAGACTACATTGTTCTATACTCCTGACGGCAAGCAGATCAATCTTGAAGATTACGAAACTGTAATCGACGGAGTGACCTGGAAGCAGTTCAATGTCGGTGCCAGAATCGGCGACATTAAAGGCAGCTTATTGACTTTCAGTCAGGCAAGCAGCACTGAAAATCCTGTCTGCCCCAGCGGGTATGGATTGCCGACATTGAGTCAATTGGCTAATTTGACATCAGCGCTGATGTATAGCGGCTCCAAATGCACCGTGTATCACGGAATAAACGGAAGATGGTTCTCCGGAAGCAAAATCTATTCAACCGGCATTCCTGCGGTATTTCTTCCTTTTACAGCCAGTCATACACAATTCGACCAGATTGCTTATTATTGGACTTGTACTAGGTATACTAGCTATGGAGAACAAAAAGCACATGTAATCCAGATTCGTGTAAAAAGTTATAGCGGCCAAGATTTCCCGAGGGGCGAAGGGGGAGCGCAGCCATTGTCAAACACCAACAGTGTTCGTTGTGTAAAAATGTAAAGCCCTATATCAGAAGTCCTATCAAAACCTCACGAGGCTGATCATTCCCGGTCAGCCTCGTTTTTTTAAGAAGAACTTACCTGAAAGAAAAACTTACCTGAGCCGGAGGCGGTAACGGGCGCTGCCGAAATTCAGGTACCACAGGCGCCCGTCCTCTGCGGACATAGCGGAGGAATCCGCCGAGTGCTCCGGGAAGCGGTCTTTGCGGGAATCGACGGCGGTGCGCTTCCAGCTGAGTGGATCGATGCGGAAGAGGACGGGGCGGCGGTAATCGACGAATTCGAAACCCAGCGCGCGGTAAGCACCTCCGTCCGACCATTCGAGGTCGGCGTAAGTCATAACATCGTCAGGATCAGCATCTTTCAGCAGTCCGCCGAGCACCTTGCCCATTCCGCCCTCCACGCGGATACCCGGGAGGGAAGCATAACGTATCCATTGGCAGGAGCGGGAGCGAGTGCCGTCCAGATCCAGGTTGCGAAGATTCGAGAACTCCGCGACCGCAACGAGCGTGCCCGGCTCGAGAATGTGCGCGCAGCCATATTGCTTCTCGCCGGTCAAGTGCTTGAGAAAGAGGCCGTAACGGTAGCGGCAGAGCGCGTCCGCGTAGTCGTGTGAAGTGCGAAGAAAGGCGGCCGCGGTGGGCTTGTCGATCCGGCGAAGCTCGCAGTTGCGCGCATACACCTGCGTGAACACCCTCGCGTGTGAGAGAATGCGCGCCCGCATCTGCTCCGGCCGGCTCCTCCAACGGTCCTCCACGACAAAGCTCGTCTGCCCGACAAGCGCTTGAAGCTCAGCCTGTTGTGCTGCAGCCTCGGCCTCGCTGCGAGCAGTCACCGGCACAGGCGTGAAGCCCCCGGAAATCCCGTGAGAGCGCAGAAATCCGTCAAATTCCTCCAGAAAACTCATACTCGCTCAGTAACAAACAGATAGCGTTCAGCTTTCCCGGCCGCTCCGCGTCCAATATTAAAGTCCACTCCGGCGGCGAATATATGCACGTCCCCGCCCGAGCCGCACTTCATCTTCTTCCGCAGCTCGTCACTGCTTATCGGCAGGTTCCGCGCGCTCACTTCGCAGCGGGGGAATTCCCGTCCGAGAGCCGCGGCGGAGGCTCCGCTGAAAGGAACGACTCGCCTGATTCTGAAGAGTTTACCAAGTCGCTGCAGCTCGTCATAAGGTGCATCTTCAGTCTCTGAATTACCCGCCAGAGCATACAGCTGCGTCGACCTCCCGAGCTTCGTGAGAGCGAAGCGCGAGCAGAGCAGCCTGAAGCAGCCCGCCTTCATCGTCACTGCCGAAGGCTCGAAAAGCAGTCCGGCCGTTCCGGCCAATTCTTCATTGTCCGCAAAGAATTTTACCGCCGCGGCAGCTTCTTCTTCCGGCGTGAAACTCAGCACCGGAGCATAATCTGGTACTGAATCCTGGAGACAATTTTTCGAAGCGGAATCCGAAGAAGCCTTGACGGCATTTAAATCTCCTGACACGCAGATATTTATACCTCCATCCCACCCTTTCTGAAGCCAGAATAATAGCTCCTTGCATTCCCCGCCGGCCCCGACACAATGCACCTCGCGGACCTCGGGTCCCAGCTGGCGGCAGAGCAGCGAAATGTCCGCCATCGGCGAAAGCTTCAGCAGCAGATTCGGGCAGATTCCGAGCAGCTCATCCTTGAGTTCCAATACATTAGGCTGGCAGTCCTCGAGCCGGAACACTTTCTGTCCGGCATTTCCGCGGCGCGCAGGGTCCATAAATATCAGGTCTGGCCGGTACCCGTCCAATATCTCCCCGGCCCTGCCGGGAACAAGTTCACAGTCTCGGAAGACCACATTGCTGACGCCCAGCGCCTGGAAATTGCTTTCGACCGCGGCGGCCAGCTCCGTGTTCATTTCATTGTAAAGCGCTGATTTGCAGATACGTGAGTAAGCCCAACAGTCAGCACCCATACCTCCGGTGAAATCCGCAACATTTCCGCCTGAGCCAATAATTTTCTGAATTAAAGAAGCCTTATAGTGAGCCGTAGCGGAGGAGCTGCACTGCTCGAGATTAAGGCGCGAAGGAATCTTCAGAGAAGGCCCCGCACCCGCCCATTCGGGCAATTTCAGAAGAAGCCGCCTGAGATTCTCAGCGGCTTCTTCACGCACTATATCCGCGAAGCTCTTCTTCACGTTATTTTACCAGTTCTTCCTTGAGACGGCCGATCTTCTCGTCCGCATCGGCGCCCTTGGCCCCGAAATAGAACTTGATCTTAGGTTCCGTGCCTGAAGGACGTACGGAAACTACATCCCCGGCCTCGTCGAAGAACTGAAGCACATCGGACTTCGGAAGCCCTGTCTTTTCAGGCTCCAGATAGTCCACAACCCTGCATACAGGGCTGCCGCAGAGAGTCTTCGGGGCCTCGGCCCTGAAGCCGTTCATAATCTCCTTAATCTCCTCGGCGCCGCTCTTGCCCTTGCGCACGAGCGAAGTCAGGCCTTCCTTGCGGTAACCGAACTCGGCATAAATCTTCTGCATAAGTCCGTAGAGCGTAAGTCCCTGATCTGCAGCCCAGGCGGCGCACTCGGCCACCATAGAGCAGGCGATCTGGGCGTCCTTGTCGCGGACGAACTCGCCCACATTGAAACCGTAACTCTCCTCGCCGCCGCAGATGAAATGGCCCTTGCCCTCATTGCGCTTGACCACCTCAGCGATATACTTGAAGCCCGTAAGTACGTTATATACAGGCACATTGAAAGACTTGCAGATCTCAGAAATCAGTTCCGTGGTGACTATGGTCTTCACCACATAACCGCTTCCGTCCAGCATTCCGAGCTCCTTCTGACGGCTCAGAATATAATAGGTAAGCATCGAAGCGGTCTGGTTTCCGTTCATCAGAACCATCTGTCCCTTGTCGTCCCTGACGGCGATGCCCATACGGTCGGCATCAGGGTCGGTGGCCATCACGATGTCGGCTCCCACCTTCTCGGCCTTCTCTATGGCCATCTTCAGGGCTGAAGCCTCCTCCGGGTTAGGGGAGACCACGGTAGGGAAGTCTCCGTCGGACATATCCTGCTCCGGAACGTGATATATGTTCTTGAATCCCAGTCTCTTGAGACATTCAGGCACAAGCCTTACTCCGCAGCCGTGCAGCGGAGTGTAGACGAATTTCAGGTCGGAGTGTCTCTCGCGGGCCTCAGGGGAGAGGGTAAGTGACAGAATGTCACGAAGATAGCACTCGTCCACATCCTTACCCATAACCGCGACTTCACCGCAGTGGGTGCCGGACTCGAACTTGACCTGTGAAGGGTCGGTAATCTTGGCTACCTCCTCAATGATCTCCTTGTCCACAGGGGAAGTGATCTGTCCGCCGTCGGACCAGAATACCTTGTAACCGTTGTATTCCTTAGGGTTATGGGAAGCAGTGACCATCACGCCCGCCACCGCCTTCTTCAGACGGATGGAGTAGCTGAGCTCCGGAGTAGGGCGTATGTTGTCGAAAATGAATACGTTGATGCCGTTTGCGGAGAACACTTCGGAAGTGATCTTGGCGAATTCCTTGCTGTGGTTGCGGCTGTCATACGAGATGCAGACGCTCAGGTCGTCGCGGTCCCCGCAGTGCTTGAGAATATAATTTGCAAGTCCCTGGGTGGCCATTCCGACCGTGTATTTGTTCATACGGTTCGTGCCTACGCCCATAATGCCGCGCAGACCGCCCGTTCCGAATTCGAGGCGGCGGTAGAAGGCGTCCTCGAAGGCCGCCGGGTCAGAGTTGCGCAGTTCGACGATCTGACATTTCGTCTGCGGATCGAAGTCACCTGTAAGCCAGCTTGCGGCTACTTTATTGAAATTCAATTCTTTGTCCATAGTCTATATGTTTTATTTTTTTTCAGATTCATAATTCCTGCACCACATCTTCAGACTGCATTCCCCGCATTTCGGAGCGCGCGCCGTGCAGACATAGCGCCCGTGCAGCAGCAGCCAATGATGCGCCGTCGCCCTCTTCTCTTCCGGAATCCGTGCCTCGAGATCCTTCTCCACGCCTTCCGGAGTGAGAGCGTCCGAAAGCCCGAGACGCCTCGCAACTCTCTGAACGTGAGTGTCCACCGCAATCACGGGAGCTCCGAATATGATGGACGCCACGACATTGGCGGTCTTCCGCCCGACGCCGGGCAGAGTCATAAGCGAATCGACGTCAGACGGCAATTGGCCGCCGAAGTCGGCCAATAACTTATTCGCCAGGCCGATGAGGTGAGTCGCCTTGCTGCGGGGGTAGGAGACGGATTTTATGAGTTCGTACACATCGTCGAAGGATGCCGCGGCCATTTCGCGCGGAGTCGGGAAACGCTCGAAGAGCGCGGGCGTGACGAGATTCACTCGCTTGTCGGTGCATTGGGCCGAAAGGACCACTGCCACAATGAGTTGGAAGGGGTCTGTGTACTGCAGTTCGCTCTTCGCTCCGGCTGCGTTCCGCTCGAACCAGCCGACGATGCCAGAGTATCTTTCCTGCAGTGTCACGATGGTCTAAATGTTTAGAGCGAGATCTATAACTTCTTCATTTTTAGGCTGCTCCGTGCATCTTTCGTCCTTGCAGAGAAAGACTCTGCCAGGGTATTTCTCGAAGATGCCGCGGTTGTGCGTGACCATCACGATGGCGGTGCCGTTCTCTTTGTTTATGGAAGTCAGCAGGCGGAGGATGCCGTCGGCCGTTTCATTGTCCAGATTGCCGGTAGGCTCGTCGGCGAGGATTACCGAAGGGGTGTTCAGCAGGGCGCGGGCGATGGCGATGCGCTGCTGCTCGCCGCCGGAAAGCTGATGCGGCATCTTGTGCGCCTTGGTCTGCATATCCACCGAGTTCAGAACGTCCTCGATGCGCCTGTCCATCGCGTTGCGGTCCTTCCAGCCGGTGGCTCTCAGGACGAAATCCAGATTGTCCCAGACCGTGCGGTCCATCAGCAGCTGGAAATCCTGGAACACGACTCCCATCTTGCGGCGCAGATAAGGGATGTCCTTGCTGCGGATGCCTTTCAGAGAGTAGCCGCAGACCTTTCCAACTCCCTCGCGCAGAGGGTTTTCCGCAGTCATAGTGCGGATGATGGAAGTCTTGCCGCTGCCCACCTTTCCCACTATGTACACGAAGTCTCCGCGATACACGTCCATATCCAGAGAATAGATGACTTTCTCTTCTCCGTTGTTGATGTCGGCTCCGTGGAAGGAGATTATCGGCTCGATATTATCCATAACTGAATCAAATTTCACAAAAATACTCAAAAATTATGTAAATTTGTACCTTAAGATATGCAAATGCATAATGTTTGTGGAATTTGTTCCGGGTGTCCCGCGGCGGCGGGACGGCATTTGCTGAATTTGTGACAACTGATTGATTATGATAAAAAGACTTTTACTGACGGCCCTTTCCATTTCGATGCTTGCCCTCTCTCAGGCAGGTGCTCAGAATGACAGAGTGGACGAGGCTGTCGCCCTCTACAGGAGCGGAATGTACGAGAGGGCTTCTCAGATATTGAACGAAGTGGAACCGAAAAGCGCCCTGAGCGACGGCTATCTGACTCTGTGTCAGGTGAAATCGCGCACCCGGGGCTGGCTCGAAAGCGCTGAGGCCTACGACAGGCTCTGGCAGGAGTCCTCGATGCGTTCGAAGATACATAACGCAGTGGCACTCAATCTTTTCGATGACGGTTCATATGCCGCTGCGGCCGACTGGTTCGCCAGCGTGAAAGAAAAGCATCTCGACTCCGACGAGGTCGCCGAGTACGCCTTCAAGCAGGCCTACTGCGATTTCAAGAACGGGTATTACGATTCCGCCCGCGAGCGTCTTCTGGATGTCGTGAAGATGCCTCAGAGCGACTACACCGCCCCTGCACAGTACTCCATAGGCTACATCGACTACTCGAAGAAGGACTTTACGGAGGCTGAGAATTGGCTGACTAAGTCAGCCGAAGACGAAAGATTCACGCAGATCGCGGAGTACTACATCCTCGAATGTCGCTTTATGCGCAAGGATTACGGCTACGTGACGGACCACGGCGACGATGTGTATTCCACTGTGCCTGAGGAGCGTAAGGCTCATCTCGCGAGAATTCTCTCGGAGGCCTGGCTCGTGAGCGGCGACGCGCAGAAGGCGAAGGAGTATTACGACCGCGACCTCTCCGGCACCGCGATGCGAAGCAGCAAGGACCTCTTCTACGCCGGCTCCGTGAGCTACGCCTCGAACGACTGGCAGGGCGCGATCGACAATTTCTCGGCGATGCCTTCGCGCACCGATTCCATCGGCCAGATCGCTTCCTATCAGCTCGCCGACTCCTATCTGAAGACGAAGAACAAGGTTGGCGCGCTGAGCGCGTTCAAGGAAGCCGCGCAGCTCTCGTGGGACTCTGACATTCAGGAAGATGCGTTCTTCAACTACGCCAAGCTCGCCTTCGATATAAACCGCGACGTGACTCCGTTCGAGCAGTATCTCAAGCGCTGGTCGGACAGCAGGCGCGGCGACAGCGTCTACAGCTACATTGCCGTGGCGTACCTCTACAACCGCGATTACGAGGCGGCGGTCGAGGCTTACGACAAGATCGACGAACTCGACCCGCAGATGCGCGGCAACTATATGAAAGCCAATTACCTGCGCGCGACGCAGCTCATCTCCGGAGGCTCCTGGAGAGACGCTGTCGACTGTCTGAGGGCCGCGTCTTTCTACACCGGCAAGAACGATCCGTTCAACCAGATGACCCGCTACTATCTCGCTCAGGCATACTATCATACGGAGAAATATCCCCAGGCCGCGAACCTCTTCACGGAGCTTTACAACCTCTCCGCGCTCGACGGCCAGGCCGAGGGCGAGACCATTCCTTACGACCTCGCGTACGCCTACTTCAGCGACGAGGATTACACTAATGCAGCCAAGTGGTTCGACAAATACGCCGACTCGGGCGCGAAGACCTTCCGCGAGGATGCGCTCGTTCGCAGAGCCGACTGCGATTTCATCAGAAAAGATTACAAATCAGCCATTTCCGAGTACGAGGAGGCGCTTTCTGAGGTCCGCTCCGCGGACAATGTCTACCCTTACTACCAGCTAGGTCTGGCCTACGGCCTTACCAACCAGAACAGCAAGAAGATAGAGGCGCTCTCGCGTGTCAACGGGGCGAACGCTTCGGCTCCGCTGTACTGCGACGCGCTCTACGAACTGGGCCGCTCCTATGTCGACGGCGGGCAGGACTCCAAGGCGGTCGGCTGCTTCGAAAAACTGCGTTCCACGGCCACAGACAGCAGTTTCGTGGCCCGCGCGCTCATCGAGCTCGGTATGATTTCCAGGAACGCCTCGGACTATGACAAGGCCCTCGGATACTATAAGGAGGTGGTTCAGACGATGAAGGGCAGCGAGTACTATGACGACGCGCTCGCGGCCATCGAGTCCATCTACCAGGCCAAGGGGGAGCCTGAGGAGTACTTTGCGTACGTCGAGGGCAGAGGCATCACGTCAGGCAAGAGCGAGTCCGAGAAGGAACTCGTGTATTTCAACTCCGCCGAGCAGGTGTTCCTGAGCGGCAACTACAGCAAGGCGCTCGTCTCGCTGCAGAAGTACCTCGACGCCTATCCTGACGGCAGCAGGACTGCCAATGCGAACTTCTATATGGCCGAGTGCTATCGTGCTCTGGATCAGAAGGAAAAGGCCTGCGACTACTATGCCAGGGTCGTGACCGCCGGCTCCGGCTCGGACTCTTTCACCGAGGCCTCGAAGCTCCAGTACGCAGCTCTGTCCTACTCGCTCGAGCGCTACGGGGACGCCTACAACGGCTATTCTTCTCTGCTGGGCTCCGCCCAATTGGAGGACAATGTATATGCCGCCAAGACCGGTATGATGCGTTCGGCCTACCGCGCCCGCCTCTATGACAAGGCTATAGCGGCCGCCGAAACCCTCAAGGCTGACTCCGGAAGTTCTTCCGGGATTGGCCGTGAGGCCGACTACGTCAAGGCCAAGTCGCTGCTGGGCACTTCGCGCCGAAGCGAGGCGTTCGAGATTATGAAGACTCTCGCGAAGACTCCGTCTGACGCCTACGGCGCCGAGTCGGCATATCTGCTTATCCAGGACATTTACGACCGCGGCGAGTTCGAAAAGGTCAGCGACAGCGTCTACAGCTTCTCGCAGAATGCCGGAGACCAGTCCTACTGGCTTGCGAAGGCGTTCATCGTGCTCGGCGACAGCTTCGCGGAGCAGGACAATATGGCTCAGGCCGAGGCGACGTTCCGCAGCATCGCGGACGGATACGTCTCTTCCGGCGACCAGGACGATGTGCTGGACAATGTCAATATGAGGCTTGAGAAGATAGCTGAGTTAAAGAAGTAAAATGTTCAGAATGAAGAAGATGATGAGAAAATATATAGTTTCGGCGGTGCTTGTTTCGCTGCCTCTCTGTGCATTCTCGCAGAACATTAATCCTACTGTTCAGGTTACGAACGATTATCAGGGCAAGATTATGGAGGTCCACAAGGGGGAGCTTCCGGTCAGTGTGGCTGATTCGCTTCTGAAGTTCGACTGGAATTTCGACTATGCCGTGACGGATAATCCGTATCGCGGCGCGTACGATTTCTCTCCATATCTAATAGATACTACTCCTGAGGCTACTCCTCTGAAACAGAATAAGTTGTATCTTCGTGCCGGAGCCGGATACACCTTTCATCCTGAAGGGACGCTGGTATACACTCCGCTCGCGAAATCGAAGGTCGGGCTGTCGCTGTATGACAATTTCTCCGGATTTTCGGGAGATTATTGCAAGTTCATAAATGACGGGAATTCGGTTCTCGGCAGGGACGGATCCGAGTCCGGGCATCTTTACCGCAACCGTTTCGGTGTGAACGGGCGCGTGAGCCTCGGAAAGCCTGAACTGCTTTTCGATGCGGGACTGGACCATCTGCGTTCCGACTCCTTCATTTCCGGGAACAGTTACGGCGCCGTCGGCTTCAAGGGCAGGCTGAATCTGGATTTCTCCAGGTGGAACCTGGCCGTGGATGCGGGTATCCGCAGGGGGAACAATGTTCTGAATACCGCGAATCTCGGGGATTTCGATATGAGCGAAACTCTTCTGGACGTGGGATTCAGCATCGTCCATAAGTATGCTCCGGGGCGCTCCTTCGAGTTCCATCCGAGTATGAAGACGGATTTCTTCAGTTATTACGATTTCGACGGCGAGGTCTCGAATGTGCGTCTGGCGGCTGTCTACAAGGCTGATTTCAGTCGTGCTCATCTTCGCGGCGGCGTTCTGGCTTCGTTCGTGATGGGAAGCGTTGACGAGGGGATGATGTTCCTCGGGACCGGCACTGAGAAGCCGCGTCACGGGAATATTCTCTATCCGGACTTTTATGCTGATTATCTTCTTGTGCCTCAGACTCTCAAGGTCTATGCATCGCTCATCGGCGGGCCGAGGGTGGACGACTTGGGGACAGTATTGGACGAAAGACCTTTCGTCCAGCCTTCCAGGACTTCTGTCTTTTTCGGTGACGTGGTTTCGACGCCTTACGATGCTGAATTGGGTGTCACCGGGCGAATCGGAGCGAGGGTGCAGTACAAGTTCGATCTTGGCTACAGGAAGGTGAAGAATGAACTCGCTGAGCGTATTGAGATGCTGGATGTCTGCTATCCGCAGATGCTGCGTGTGGACTACGCTCTTCTGCATTTCGACGCGCAGATGGATTTCACTGCCGAGAGGTATGAGGCCCACTGGGCTCTGACTCTGCAGGATGCAGATTTCGATCCGTTCGTGAAGGCTGTGGCTCTTCCTAATGTAAAGGCTTCGGCTTCATTTACTTATAACTGGAACAAGCGCATCTATGCCGGCATTTCCGCTTCTTATATGGGACGCCGTGTTCAGCAGTATCCTCAGGAGGAGGTTCCGGGGGCGGAAGACGGCTATGCCGTGAAGGTGCCGGGGTATCTGGATCTCGGGCTGAATGCCGAATACAAGTATAATCAGCGCCTGAGTTTCTGGCTGCGCAGCGGCAATCTGCTCTGCCAGAGCGTCTATCAGCAGGTCCTCTTCGCTCAGAAGTCCCCTTGGGCCACCCTCGGCCTGACTTTCGCTCTGTAAATATTTATTTGAGTTCTTCGGAAAATTTGCGTATATTTGTTCGTTTTTTAGGAGTGATTTGAGAAAGTCTTTGCGGATTTTATTAAGTTGCTGAAAGATAAGAAATTAACGAATATAGATAATGATAGATTCCGAAGAA
>CAVCSJ010000064.1:0-11446 GCA_963604895.1 bacterium | reverse complement strand
GCAACAAATAACAAAGCCTTTATCCTCTTTTTCTTGCTTTTGCTTCCATTTTTCACTACCTTTGCAAAGATTGGATTGCAGTGTACAGAAATGCTTGAGGATTTACATAAGAATTTCGAAAGGCTGGTAGCCCTCTACGAAAGCTCCAGGGAGGAGAACGTCTCCCTGAGGAATCAGCTGGAGACCGCCACCGCTGACTGCAAGACTCTCAGAGAGAGGATTGTGGAGTTGGAAAGACAGATAGATAACCTCAGACTCGCCGAAGCTTTCTCTGCCGCCCCGGAAGGCGGAAACGGAGAAGCGAAGCTCAGGGTCGACAGATTAATCAGGGAAATTGATAAGTGCATTTCCCTGCTTGAAAAGTGATGGGACAGAGCGTCGTCATAAAGATTGCAGGCAAGGAGTTTCCGCTGAAGGCGGCATCTCCGGAAATGGAGCAGATGATGAGGATCGCCGCAGAGCAGATCAATCAGAAGCTCGCTGACTACAGCGCCCGGTTCCCGGACAAGACTTTAGCCGACAAGCTCGCCTTCGTGGCTCTGAATGAGGCAGTTACCAAGATTTCCTTTATGCGCAGGATGGAAGCCCTGGACAAGGAAGTGAAGGAAATGACCGGTGAGACTGACAAATATCTGAAAAGTATAGAAGGAAAATAACCGTCAGCCCGAACGCTGAAAACAACAGGTTTCACGGAACCGGGTGACCTCGCCGCCGGAAAGCGGGCCAGCTCAGACTGGATACTTGAAAAGTGGCGGAGCCCAAATCTTGAAGGATAGATTTTTCTGTCTGAGAGCTGACGGTTTTTATACATACATTCTTTTCCAAGCGATCACACCGAACACTCTCGAATATCGGGCGCAGAACCCGGTAAAGAGTTGACTATTACTAACTTGTTATAAAATAACTTATGATCGCATTATATTGCATTCTGGCCGCATTAGCAGGAGCCGCAGTCGCTCTGGCCATCTATATAACACTGCACAAACGCAGTCTGAAAGGACGCAGGGAGGACATTCTGGAGCAGGCCGAGCTCGAGGGTGAGAATATAAAGAAGGAGAAAATCGTTCAGGCGAAGGAGAAGTTCCTCCAGCTCAAATCCGAGCACGAACAGTACGTGAACGAGAAGAATTCCCAGCTCCGCGAAGCCGAGAACCGCATCAAACAGAAAGAGAACTCCCTGAATCAGAAGAATGAGGAGCTGAACCGCAAGAACCGTGAAAATGACTCGGTACGCCAGAGCCTCCAGGCCCAGAAGGAGAACGTGGAGCGCAAGGGCGAGGAATACGAAAAGCTCATCTCCCAGGCGAACAAGCAGCTCGAGACCATCGCCGGTCTGAGCGCAGCCGACGCCAAGCATATCCTGATGGAGAATATGAAAGCCGAGGCCCGCTCCGAGGCGCAGGCATACATAAACGACACGATGGATGAGGCACGCCTGACGGCGTCCAAGGAAGCCAAGCGCATAGTAATCAATACCATACAGCGCACCGCAACTGAAACCGCCATCGAAAATGCCGTAACCACCTTCCCTATCGAAAACGACGAAATAAAAGGCCGCATCATTGGCCGTGAAGGCCGCAACATCCGCGCACTCGAAGCTGCGACGGGAGTCGAAATCGTGGTCGACGACACGCCTGACGCGATTCTGCTCAGCGCCTTCGACCCGGTCCGCCGCGAAGTCGCACGTCTCGCGCTGCACCAGCTCGTAATCGACGGACGTATCCACCCGGCACGCATCGAGGAGGTCGTCACGAAGGTCAGCAAGCAGCTTGAGGACGAGATTCTGGAGACCGGAAAGCGCACCTGCATCGACCTGGGCATCCACGGAATGAACATCGAACTGGTCAAGCTCATCGGCCGAATGAAATACCGTTCATCTTACGGACAGAACCTTCTGCAGCACTCGCGCGAGGTTGCAAACATCTGTGCCACAATGGCTTCCGAGCTCGGCCTGAATCCTAAGACAGCGAAGCGCGCAGGTCTTCTCCACGATATCGGAAAGGTTTCCGACCTCGACAACGAACTGCCTCACGCCCTGCTGGGAGCCAAGCTCGCCGAGCAGTACAAGGAAAAGCCAGAAATCGTCAACGCCATCGGCGCGCACCACGAGGAGATGGAGATGACCTCAGTCATCGCTCCGCTCGTCCTGGTCGGCGATGCCATCTCCGGCGCCCGTCCTGGTGCCCGCCGCGAGGTTATCGAGTCCTATATCAAGCGTCTGAAGTGTATGGAGGACCTCGCCACGGCCTATCCGGGAGTGACCAAGTCCTACGCGATCCAGGCCGGCCGCGAGCTGCGCGTGATCGTGGGTGCGGAATCCGTTTCCGACGAGCAGGCAGGACGCCTCTCGACCGACATCGCGCAGAAAATCCAGGAGGAAATGACCTATCCGGGCCAGGTAAAGATCACCGTCATCCGCGAAACCCGTTCAGTAGCATATGCAAAATAAAATTTCACTCGCGTGGAAAGTCCTCTGCGCGAGCATATTGGCAGCTCTGCTTCCGTGCACGCTGTCAGCCCAGGGGCCTTCGGCCAATAACTATATCGATTGGTCGTCTTCCGTCGTCGCGACGGAAGACGGCCAATCCGAAATTCATCTCGTGGGCAAGCTTGCGAGCGGGATGCACACCTACTCGCTGACCGACGAGGATTCGGCCACTCAGGTGGAGTTTTCCACTACGGGTTCGGCGAAGGTCGTCAGCGGGCCGAAAGTGCTCTCCCCTATTCAGAAGGAAAACGGTTCGGAGTGCGTCTATGACAGCTTCGAGCTGGTGCTGACGGCGGAGGGAGAAGGCAGCGTAAAGGGCACTGTGTCAGTGCTTTGCTGCAGCAGTACCTTCTGCACGCCGTGGATTGACTGGGATTTCGAAGTCAACGTTCCGGCGGGACAGGAAGCGGTGATCGCGCCGGCTTCATCGGACGGTTCGGATTCCGGTTCTATTTCGGCTTCGACTTCGGATGACGCCGCTGCCGCAAGCATCTGGGCCCTTATCCTGGAGGCGATTCTCTGGGGCTTCGCGATGCTCCTGACGCCTTGCGTCTTCCCTATGGTGCCGATGACGGTGTCCTTTTTCATCAAGGGCAGCGCCTCGCCAGCCCAGGGCCGCGTCAAGGCCGCTCTCTACGGACTTTTCATCGTTCTGCTCTACACAGTTCCGATCTGCCTTCTGATTCTCATCACGAGAATAGTCGGGGGAAGCAGTGTTACGGCAGACATATTTAACTGGTTGTCAACGCATTGGCTGCCTAATATCATCTTCTTCGTCATCTTTATGATCTTCGCGGCGAGCTTTTTCGGAGCTTTCGAAATCACTCTCCCGTCGAAGTGGACGAATTCCGCCGACCGCAAAAGTGAAAAAGCCGGTATCGGCGGCATATTTTTTCTCGCCCTCACCCTGGTTCTGGTAAGTTTCAGCTGCACAGGACCGATCGTGGGCACGGTGCTCATCAAGAGCACGAGCGGCGAATTCTGGGCTCCTATGATAACGATGCTGGCATTCAGCATCGCTTTCGCGCTGCCATTTACCATCCTGGCCCTCTTCCCTTCCCTTCTGAAGAAGCTTCCGAAGAGCGGCGGCTGGCTTAACAGCGTGAAGGTCGTGCTGGGCTTCATCGAAATCGCCCTGGGCTTCAAGTTCCTGAGCACTGCGGACCAGACCTATCACTGGCATCTGCTGGACAGGGAGGTCTATCTGGCCATCTGGATTGTAACTTTCTCGCTTCTGGGACTTTATCTGCTGGGCAAGATCCGTTTCCGTCACGACTCCCCTATGGAGTACGTTTCGGTGAAACGCCTGGTGATGTCCATCGCGGTATTCTCCTTTGTAGTCTATATGATCCCGGGAATGTGGGGCGCTCCTCTGAAGGCTCTCTCCGGCTATCTGCCGCCGCTTGAGACTCAGGACTTTGTGCTGGGCCAGGAGGGTTCCGCAGGGGCTGCTGTCCAGGCCGTTCCGGTGGCGGCGTCCGTCGCATCGGACGGAACCGAAACCATCGCACATAACCTTCAGGCCTACACCAACCTTGATGCCGGTATCGCCGCGGCTGCCGCCGCGGGAAAGCCTGTTTTCGTGGACATCACGGGGCACGGCTGTGTGAACTGCCGCGAGATGGAGGCGAGAGTATGGAGCGATCCGAGGGTGCTCGCGAAGCTGCAGAATGAGTTCGTGATTGTGGCTCTGTATGTGGACGACAAGACGAAACTGCCTGAGTCCGAGTGGGTTTACAATGACAGCGGGCGTGCGCTGAAGGATGTCGGCCGCGTGAATTCCTGGATTGCGCTGAAGCGCTTCGGGGTTAATTCGCAGCCGAACTACTTCATCCTCGATTCCGAGGGCAATATTCTCCGCGGTCCACGCGCCTATGACCTTGACGTCGAGGCGTTCCTGGACTGGATGACGTTATAAATGATTTTGTCCGTAAAAACCCACGTTTTTACGGACAAACCTTTATCTTTTACCTATTTGTCCGTAAAAAGGCCACTTTTTACGGACATTTTTTTGCATATGACAGAGAGCGGTGCCCGCCTCCTTCGGCCGATGGTACTACAGCCTCTCGATCATACGTTTAAAGATGGCGGTCATACGGCCGGCGGCGGCGTTGCCGGCGATGAGAACATCCTCACCGTCATTCAGGGTTGTGGACTCGTTCGTGGTATTGCAGATGTTCGTGACCACGGACATACCGAAGACGCGCATATCGCTGTGACGCGCCACAATGACTTCCGGAATCGTCGACATACCCTGAAGATCCACACCTATCATCCTGAAGAAGCGAACCTCCGCCGGAGTCTCATAGCAAGGCCCCGTAGCTGCAAAATAGACGCCCTCAGGAAGCGTGAAGCCCATTTCTGCGGCCACCTCGTGAGCCAGCTTGCGAAGTTCGGCATCATAAGCGCAGGTCATATCCGGGAAACGCGGACCGAACTCGTTAAGATTCTGTCCCAGAAGAGGATCCGGCATAAAGCGGATGTGGTCCTTGATGATCACAAGGTCCCCGATCTTATAGTCAGGATTGTTGCCGCCGGCGGCATTCGAGACGAAAAGGTATTGGATGCCAAGCAGTTTCATAACGCGGACAGGAAGCGTAACCTGATCCATAGAGTAACCCTCATAGAAATGGAAACGTCCCTGCATAGCCATAACGTGCTTGCCGCCCAGAAGGCCCAGGATAAGATTACCCTTGTGTCCGATGGCAGTAGAAACCGGAAATCCCGGGATCTCAGAATAAGGAATGACTATCTGTTCCTGAATCTCGTCAGCAAGCCTTCCGAGGCCGCTTCCGAGGATAATGCCCACAGTAGGTTTCAGAAAGCCGATCTTCTCCCTAAGATAAGCTGCTGAATCGTGTATTGTTTCAAGTCTTTTCTGCATAGTTATTATCTGATTATCTTATTCATCACTCTTCTTGCCTCCCTCATAATCTCCTCCTCCCCTTCTATCTTCCTGTCCCTCATAACGAACCTGCCGTTCACGAGAACCGACTCGATGCAGTCGCTGTGAGCGGAATAGACATAATTCGCAAGGAACGGGGCAGGAGAAAGGAACGCCACGCTGTCCGTATTCACGATGCAGATGTCAGCTATGCGGCCCACCTCCAGAGTCCCGGAATTCAGCCCGAGGGCGCGGGCACCATTGGCGGTAGCCATAGACATCAGCTCGGGCAGCGGCATTGCCGCGGGATTGCCTCTCCACGCCTTCTGGACGAGCGCGGAGGTCTTCATAGCCTCGAGCATATCGAAATTGTTCGACGAGGCGGAGCCGTCGGTGCCGATGCAGACGTTCGCGCCCGCGTCGCGCAGCTCCTGATAGAGAAAACGATAGCCCGAAGCGAGCTTCGTGTTAGAATTGATATTGTGTACGCAGGTCACGCGATGCTCGCCGAGAAGCTGCACGTCGTGAGGCGTAAGATGCAGAGTATGAGCTGCTATGAGACGATCCGAGAGCAGCCCGAGCCTGTCGAGATACTCCACCGGCGTGAGTCCGCCGTGCGCCGCCTTGCAGTCCGCAACTTCATTGGCCGTCTCGGCCAAGTGAATGTGAAGAGGAATGTCGAACTCGCGCGCAAGCTCGCCTGCCCAGAGCATAAGTTCCTCACTCACAGAGTATATGGCGTGGAACGCCAATGTGCACACGAAGAGCGGGTCCTGCTGCTGAACCGCGGCGGCCGTCCTCTCGCGGCACTGGATGCGCTGCTGCCGGGCGACTTCGTCGGAGCCCCGGTCCATCAGATCGTAACCGGTCGCGATGCGGACGCCCATCTCGCGGGCGGCCTTCTGCGAAGCGGCGAAGTGCCAGTAGTGGTCGTTGAAGGTCGTCGTGCCGCTGCGAAGCATCTCCAGGCACGCGAGCTTCGTGCTCCAATACACGAATTCGCGGTCCACGTTCTCCTCGACCTTCCAGATGTGGCTCAGCCAATCCTGGAACAGCACGTCCTCGCCGATTCCGCGCATCAGGCACATCGGAGAATGCGCGTGCATATTCACGAAGCCCGGAACGGCCTGACGGCCAATGCATTCCTTCACTTCGCAGCCTTCAGTGGGCTTCAGCGTACCGGCTTCGGCAATCTCCGAAATGAGACCGCCGGTGACGGCAATGTCCTTTCTGCCCTCACCAAGACCTATGTTTCTCAGCAGAATGTCCATAGGGGCATCCGCTAAAGGTCCTCGAAGTCAACGTCCTTCTGCTCAGGCTCTTCGTTTCTCTGCTCGAAGTCCTTGCCGTCCAGACAGTTCTTCTTTATATATTCGATGACATCCTTGAGTCCTTCCTGGAATTTCCCGAAGTCTTCCTTGTAAAGGAAAATCTTGTGCTTGTCATAGGTGAAACTTCCGTCACGCTCCTGCTTGCGCTTGCTTTCCGTGATGGTGAGATAGTAGTCGTTGTTGCCCTTTGTGGCCTTGACATCAAAAAAATAAGTACGTTTTCCTGCTCTTACGGGTTTCGAAAAAACATCCTCAGCACTGCGCTCCGGACCTCCGGCGCGATCAAAATCATCTCTGTACATATTTTTACAATTTAAAATATCTTTCTTAAACCAAAGTTTCTGTAAACAATCATTGCAAAATTAGAATAAATTCCGGATTCTCGTGTTATCTTTGCAACGAATTTTTGTTTGAAATAAGATGCTCAACAGAAGAATCCTACGAATCAAGGCCTTCAAGGTTCTCTACAGTTATGCGGAGAACCCGTCTATGAGTCTGAAAGAGGCGGAAGCCCAGCTTGAGATGTCCTGCAAGGCCACCCGCGATCTGTATTTGTTTATGCTCGCCATCATCTCTCCCCTCACTTCCGAGGCCGCCGAGAGAATCAGAATCGCCCGCGAAAAGTTCAATCCCACCGAAGAGGAAAAGAATCCGAACACCAAGTTCGCCGAGAACGCCCTTGCGAAGTATTTCGACAACGATCCCGATTTCCAGAAGATCATCACCCGTCAGAAGCTTTCCTGGGACCAGTACGACGTGCTGATCCGCAAGACCTACGACGACATCCGCACCAAGGACTGGTTCGCGAGATATATGGCAAGCCCGGAAAGGTCTCTGAAAGAGGACTGCAGGCTGTTCGAGCACATCTTCGAGGAGGAATTCGTGGACAGTGCCGAGCTTGAGGAGATACTCGAGGACCTCTCGATGTACTGGATCGACGATCTGGCCTACTCCCTGAGCTACTGCTGCTCCACCCTGGAGGACATCGCGAAGGGCAAAAGCTGGTCACTCATCCCTCTCTACAAGAGCGAGTTGTCGGACAAGCCGGGCATCGACAGCGACAAGGCCTTCGTAACCAAGCTTCTGAGAACAGCGTTCACGGGCTTCTCCAGATACAGCGCGATGATCGCCGAGGCCGTTCCGAAGTGGGACAAGGAAAGACTTTTCACCATAGATATGATGCTCATAATCTGCGGATTGGCGGAAGCCCAGGCCTTCCCTGAGATTCCGGTGAAGGTCACCATAAACGAGTACGTGGAGATCACCAAATATTACAGCACCCCGAAGAGCCGCTCGTTCGTGAACGGCCTGCTGGACAAACTGATTCAGGAAATGCTCGAGGACGGAAGCATCGTGAAGAGCGGAAGAGGACTGAACTAGAATATATTTGTTATATTTGCAATACATTAATTTAATTTGAATATGAACATCCTTACTATCGTGCCGCTCCAGGCGGCAGCAGGCCAGAGCGCAGCAGGCGGCGGCCTCTCTTTCTGGATTATGATAATCCTTCTCTTCCTTGTGATGTGGCTCTTTATGATCCGTCCGCAGCGCAAGCAGCAGAAGGAACTCGAGAAATTCCGCTCCGAGCTCAAGAAGGGCGACAAGATTGTCACCACAGGCGGCATCTACGGCACCGTGGCTGAAATCCAGGAGAGAACGATTCTCATCAAGGTGGACGGCGAAGTCAAGCTCAGAGTCGACAAGAACTCCATCATGAGGGACTATTCCGATGTTGCTAAATAAGCGGAAAATACTCGACTTTTTCAAGAAGAAAAACATCAGCGGGAGAGATATAACTGTGTTTCTGTTGTCTCTCCTGCTCTCTTTCGGTATCTGGACCATATATAACCTCTCGCTCCAGTATTCCTCAGTGGTGAGCGTGCCGGTGAGTGCCGCCAGCGACCTGGACGGCCACGCGCAGTACTCCTCGAATTCCGTAGTCATCGCAGCCCGCTGCCGCACTTCAGGCTTCAATCTGATGCGATTCGGCACAGGTCTGAAGCCACGTCAGGTGTTCATTTCCTCCTCCGACCTGCATCCTACGGGGAGCGGCGACTTCTACAGCATCTCGGCCAACGAGCTGAGCGGCTATTTCAGCGACATCTTCGGCGACGACATCCAGCTCGAGTCCATCATTTCGAGCAACGTCCAGTTCCGTTTCGCGGAGGAGAACCACAAGAAAGTCCCGGTGCAGGTGTCCAGCGTGCAGAGCTTCAAGTCACAGTATATGGCCCTGGAGCCCATAAAGGCTGAGCCTGACTCGGTTACGGTCTACGGAGAACCGCTCCGGCTCGACAATATCGAGCGCGTGAACACGGCGACGGTCACGCTCGAGAACCTTTCCTCCAGCGCCCACGGCGTGGTGAAGCTCGAAGTACCGGCCGGCGTGCGTCTCTCGCGCGACGAGGTGACCTACTCCCTCGACGTGACGCGCTACGTCGAAATCCGCACCGAAGTGAACATCGCGGTCCGCAACGTGCCTGCCGGAAAGGAGGTTTCAGTCTACCCGTCGCAGGCCGAAGTGACCTACCGCTGTATGTTCCCGATGGGCAGCGACCCTACTGGAAACATAACGTTCTGGATTGACTATAAAGACTTTACCAAGTCGATCAATGGCCGGTGCATTCCTCAGACCGGCGAACTCCCGTCAGGAGTGATCGATTACACGCTCGAGCCCAAGGTCTTCGAATGTGTGGAGAAAGTAAACGGATGACGACTCCCCTGACCATACTCGTGACCGGCGGAATCGGCAGCGGCAAATCCACCGTCTGCCGCCACTACGCAAGCCTCGGCGTTCCGGTATATGACTCCGACTCCCGCGCCAAGTCCCTCTATGACACATCTTCGCGGCTTTCAGCCAATGTTAACGCGGCTTTCGGGGGCGATCTTCTTGGCCCTGACGGGCATCTGGACCGGGTCAGACTCGCGGAGCGGGTATTCGGCTCTCCCGAGGCGCTGCACAGGCTCGAGGCCCTGGTGCATCCGGCAGTCCTGGAGGACTTCCGGGATTGGCGGGATACCGCCGGAAGCGAAATTGTCGTTCTGGAGTCGGCGATTGCAGCCTCAATCCCCTCCTTTATGGCGGAGGTCGACCGGGTTCTGCTGGTCACGGCGCCGGAACAGGACTGTATCGCACGCGCCGCGCTGCGGGATGGCGTGAGCGGGGAGAAGGTGGAGCAAAGGATTGAACGTCAGAGAGAGAAACAAGTCTGTCAGGTCCGCGAACCGGACTTTACGATAGAAAATGACGGCACTCTCGAGGAGCTTTACGCCAAGGCCGATGACGCTCTGCGGTGGTTGAAAAATAAGTAATAAACAATTAGTTGTATATACTATGAGAATTAACAGACTGATTCTGGTTACAGCATTTATGACGGTCTGCAGCGTAGCCTCCGCACAGTGGAGAGTGGGCCTTACGGCCGGCGCCGCCGACAACACCCTTGACATCGACACTCAGTTCCAGTACGACTGGAGATATGACAGCAGGACGGGTGTGAACATTGGCCTCACAGGCCAGTACGACTTCAACGACTGGCTTGGCGTCCGCACCGAACTGCTCTTCCAGCAGCGCGGATACACGATGCGCCGCACAGAGTCTTACGTCAGCGATTATTCTCTCCACTACCGCGACAACTATATCGTGCTTCCGGTAATGGGCTCATTTTCTTTCGGCGGGAACACCCTGCGAGGCTTTCTCAACGCCGGTGTATTCGGAGGGTATTGGCTGAACAGTCATTGCAAGGGTTTGTCCCAGGAACCTGAAGAAGAGAGCGAAGCGATAAACACAGAAGTGAAACTGCATCCGCAGCACGACCAGCGTCTGGATTTCGGCTATGCCGGAGGTCTCGGTGTGGAGTGGCGCATCTCGGAGCATTGGGCGGCCCGGATGGAAGCCCGGTACTACTACAGTGTGGTCAGCAAGAAAAAACAGTATCAGGAAGCCAGGGACTATCAGTATAACAGCACCCTGACGGTCGGCTTAGGCGTAGCGTATATATTTTAAAGACAGAGCATTATGAAGAAGGTCAATACAATATTGGCCGCTGCGGCGGCCATCCTGACACTGCTTTGCGGCTGCCGCAAGGAGAGCGACGAAGTCATCGGAGTCGGGCTTTACCCGACCGAGCAGAACGTGAAGACCTATTCCCAGATCTGGGAGATTCTCTGGAAGGGATTCAACCAGAATTACGTAGGCTGGGAGATGGAGGATTTCGACTGGGACGAGGTGCGGAAGGTCTATACTCCCAAGTTCCTCTCTATCGATGAGAAACTCGAAACTCTGAAGAAAGAGACTTCTTTCCCGGATGACAAATACGATGAGATTGCCGCCGAAGCGGATTCGCTATTCCGCGAGGTGTTCTGCCGTTTCAAAGACGGGCACGCCTATATCCAGTATGTCGATTATGCCACAGGGGAACGCAAAGGCTTCGCAACCTGCACCGCCAGAGTTCTGCAGCGTGAGGATGTAAACGACCATGTCGAGATGGAGAAAAATTACTATCACACAAGTACAGATGACTTCCGGGAGCAGGACATCCGGCTCGTTTCCGTGTCTTCAATCATCTGTCAGAAAATCGCGGATATGCTGCCGGAGCTAGAATCGGAATACCTGCGCCTGAAGGGACTGGAAGAGCTTGATATACTGCAGACGGAGCTGCTGTCTGCTCTGGAAAACTGTCTGCCGTATTACAGAGAGATGAAGGAGGTTATGGAGAATGATCCTTTCTCCGCTCCGGACGT
>CAVCSJ010000063.1:0-11590 GCA_963604895.1 bacterium | reverse complement strand
CCTGAAACCGTTCTTCTGCTTGAGGGCATACACGCTCTGAATCCGAAGCTTACGGATATGGTGGATGAGGACAGGAAATACCGCATCTTCATCAATGCCATAACGTCCCTCTCGCTGGATGACCACAATTGCATTCCGACGAGCGACAACCGTCTGCTGCGCCGTATCGTGCGAGACTACAACAAGGGTGCGTTCACTCCGATGGAGACCATTTCGAACTGGCCGAATGTGCGCCGCGCTGAGGTTAAGTGGATCTATCCGTTCCAGGAGAAGGCCGATGTGCTGTTCAATTCCGCGTATCTTGTTGAGTTTGCGGTGCTTCGCCTGCACGCCGAGCAGATTCTTTCGCTAGTGCCGAAGGACCGCGAGGAGTACAGCGAGGCGCACCGCCTGCTGAAGTTCCTTCACTACTTCCTGCCGGTTTCCGACAAGGAAATCCCTCCTACCTCCCTGCTCCGCGAGTTCGTCGGGGGAAGTAGTTATAAGTACTAGCGTACTTATAACTGCTTCATCTATTATTCACTGGGGAGCGTACTCCCCAGGCCCCTTGTGTCGCTTCGCTCCTTAAGAGCTCCGAGACGGCTGCTATGCGTCGAGCTGCTGCGTTTTCCTGTAGTTTCTCGGGCGCCAGGCACCGTAGATTTCGCTCACATTGCCCGCGGTCAGGAAGATCTTGATATTGTTGTCGCGGATGAAGCCCATCAGACCTGCGAACTCCTGCTGAGTCAGAAGTGTCTGAATCTCAGTTCTTTTCTTGCCGGTATAACCGCCTGTCACCTCATAGAGGCTGCAGCCGCGGCAGAGGTCGTTGATGATATAGTCGCGGATTTTTTCGGCTTCCTCGGAGATGATGCAGATTCTCTTCTTCTTGTTGAGGCTGGCCGTGAAATAGTCGATGCAGAGGCCGTCCATCCAGGTGCCGATGATACCGATGACCACCATACGGAAAGGATTGATGGCGAATGCGGTACAGCAGATCATAATGCCGCCGACGGCTACCGATGCGCCGATGTCGAAGTGCAGGTATTTATTGAAGATCTTGCCAAGGATGTCCAGGCCGCCGGAAGAGGCGTTGATGCTGAAAAGCAGGGTCTGGCAGATGGAAACCATCAGGACGAAGCACATCAGGTCGAACCAGATGTCGCCCATCACAGATGTCTGGCCTTCGGCCAATAGTTCGGTGTATGGGAGCACCTTGTCCCAGAAATCCATCAGCGGTCCCAGGATGAGGGCCGTATATACTGTCTTGATTCCGAATTCCGCACCGATCAGAAAGTAGGCGAGGATGAGCAGGATGGCGTTCACGATGACCACCATAGTGGATACGCTGATGGTCACGCCGATGTTTTCGAGTATTGCGCTCAATACGATCGAAAGGCCTGATACTGAGCCGATAATCAGTTTGCTTGGAACGAGGAAGTAGTAGACGGCGGCCGCTCCGATGAACATTGCCGCGGTCATAATGATGAATTCTTTCCAGAATTTCTTTGTCTTTACATAGGACAAAGCCTTATTGAAATCCATAAATGTGGTTATTAGTTTATGCGTTAGTTTTATGCTACAAATTTACATATAAAATCGATAAATGCTAACGAAATGACATTATTGTCGCCCCTTTGCGACGAATTTTTTACTATTTGAGGGATGGTCTTCGGTACATAATAAAAAACGGCCCTCCGATAGGGAGGGCCGCTCTTCAGTTATTGGACGGCGCGGCTGCGCCGGCCGGCTTAGCAAATCACGATCTGGCGGGATGCCGGAGTCTTGACGGTCTCTTCCTTCTTAGGAAGCGTGATCTTCAGGACGCCGTCGACCATCGCGGCGCTGATGCCTTCGACGGATACCTCGTCAGGAAGTATGTAGCTCTGACGGAATGATGAGTAAGAGAACTCCCTGCGGAGGTAATTCTTTTTCTCTTTCTTCTCTTCCTCGTGCTTCTTCTCGAGGGCGATCACGAGCTCGTTGTCATTCTCTACATTGATCTTGAAGTCTTCCTTCTTCATACCCGGAGCGGCGACTTCGATTTCGTAGTTCTTTTCGTTCTCGAGGATATTCACTGCAGGTGAAGCGAATTGCTTGCTTGGGGTGAATGTTGCGAAGTCATCATCGAAAAAGTCGTTGAAAATACTTGGTAACCAATTCTGGTTTCTTCTTACTGGTAACATAATCATAATCTCCTATTTTTTATTTTTTTGTTCTTTTTCTTTCTCCAGCCTCCTGTCTCTCGCCTCGTTCTTTCCCCCGCCTGCCTGGCGGGTTCGAAAGGAGATTACGCAAATCGCAGACCAATGCCAAAAGGTCACTCTTTTCCCTCCGTTTTCCTGTCAACTTGGCATAATAGCCTGACAATCAGTCAGTTACACTGACATTTTGTCACTTTTTTTCGCACGGAATTCTTTCGTAGGGAAGGAGGGGCTGATTACTTCCAGTCGTCTTCTGGTCTTGGACGGGGAGCACCGGGCATTTCCGGCATAGGATGACCGCCGGCAGGAGCACCGTCTGTAAACTCTATCACAGTTCCTTCGGCAGTGAACCTGACATTCGTCAGGAATAAAATCGATGTCCCAGAATTATGTACCGTAACATTTACCAAAGCCTGAGAGCCGGTCAGATTGGCTTTCTCAGTCAGCTGGGCAATCGCATTTTCACGTAGTGCACGCTTGCTCAAACCACCGATTCCGAAGACATAAGTTGAAGATACTGCACTCGAAACGGTACCGACAACACGGAAGTTGGCCTGGGACAGGACCACAGTGGTGTTATTCAGATTCATATTTGAGGACAGATAGTTGGTTGCTCCGCAGGAGGAGAGCAGAATCGCCGACGAGGCGATAATGATGAATTTGAATGCTTTCATAGGTGTAAATATTTTTCGCATTACAAAGGTAGCGAAATTATCGGGTTAAAAAAATGTAATTGCAAAAATGAAGAGAGGGCTGCTTCACAGCAGCCCTCTCCCTTATTTCCCCTTGCCATCTTGGGGTAGGAGGGGAAAACGAACGAAACTAAGTTCAAGTTATGAAAATGTACAGTATTTCGTATGAGTACAAGTCAGTTATCGCATTATGAAGCATATGTATGTCGTCAGTTGAAAGCTTTTCACAGTATCTTTCTCCGGAAAAACCGTTGACGTTTCAGGACTCTTGGTAAAAGTTTCTGTATAAGGTTTTTAAAACCAGTGATGCGCTCTGCCGCGCATCACTGGTCTGCGCTAAGTATTGTTGTTAACTGTTATTTACTGACACTCCTGTCAATCCTGCATTTTGGATGGCTGTATAAATTATAGAAGCTAGTCTAGTATCAGCATTTATCAGATTTATTGTTTTTAGATTTGAGCATCCCTGTAACAGATCCGTAATAGTACCTGTAAAGTCAGCGTCATTTTCAAGTTTCCATCCATTAAGAGTAATGGTTGTCAAATTCGTGCACCCCTGGAACATTCCCCTGAGGTCAGCATTATTTGGAATTGTCCAGCCTGAAAGATCCACTGTTTGAAGAGCAGTACATCCGTAGAACATAAAATTCATTCCTGAAGCCTCGCTTGTATGTTTGATTGTAACCGTTGCACCATCCTGTGGTACAAGTGATACATTCGTAAGTCCTGTGCAATCTTTGAACATCTCAGTGAGTTTCCAGATTGTCATCGACGGTAATTTAACTTCGGCTTTTTGGATGCCGGAGGATCTGAATGTCGCGTAGAAACTGATAGGGGTGCTTGTGCTGAATGTTGCCCAGTCTAAATCTACTTTCGTTAAATTGGTACATCCATCGAACATAGCCTGGAAGTTTGTCAGGTTGCTGGCATTCCAGCCTTTAAGATCCACTTTTGTCAGATTTTTACAACCTTGGAACATCTCCTGGGTTGTTGTGAGGGCTGATGTATTCCAGCCGCTGAGATCTATTTCTCGGAGAGCTAAGCAACTGTCGAACATTTTGAACATAGTAGTAACCCTTGCCGTGTTGCAATATGTCATATCGACGTCAGAAAGATTGGTACATCCTTCGAACATCCTTTCGAACGAAGTGACATTTTTGGTGCCCAGGCCGCTGCGATGTTTCTGTTCATCATTTGCGCTTGCACCTGTATTGCTCAGACCGAAGCCGAAATCTACAGAAGTGAGGTTCTGGCATCCTTTGAATACATTTTCACCGCTTGTAAGCTGTACGGTTTTCCAGTCATCATAATTCCAGCCATAGTTTTTATCACTCATATTACTCTTATCCAGATATGCTCCGAATTTCAGAGTTTGAATGTTGGTATTGAACTTAGCAGTCAGATTTGTGGTGCCATCCTGAACTTCAACGAAATTGTAATAATTATGTTTCCTGACGCTATAAGTCTTACTGTCATTCAGTGTAAAAGTGGTAGTGGCACTTGCAAAGTCATTGCTATTCAACGAAGTATACTCGATGAAGTAGTGCTCGGCGTTCACTGTGACGAACTCAGAAGCAACATCATAATAGTTATTCGTGGCATCCTTTACAGATACGCTGATTTCTGCTCTGTGGATATAATCAGAAAATACATCTTCAGCTTTGATAATTACTCCTATAACGTCGTTATAATTTCCCTCCTCTTGTCCGGGTTCTTGTCCGACTTCCTGTACTGTTACAGGAAAATATCCACCATATGTATTATAACCAGGATAATATACCTTTGCAGAAACTTGATCTATCGTGATTTTCTTTGCCATAGATGCTGGTGAAACTCTGAAATTCAGTACGATATTACCGAAGGCTTCATCGTCAACAGCTCCTACCCAATGATCACCTTCCACGGTCGTAGGAATGTAGGTGAGCGACTGTACGCGGCCGTTGATGAAGTTGCTAAGCTTGGTTGAGAGGCCACTTACTTCTTCCTTAAGGTCATCCACTTCGCCTTTAAGCGTCTTTACATCTTCCTCAATGTCTTCGAATCTGCCAGTGATCCAATTTTCGGTATCCTTAAGTCCATCTACATACTCTTTAACCTTTTCTTTGACTAAATTACTTACAGCACCGCCGTCTTTTACAATAGCCGATACAATGGCCTTCTCATCATTGGTCATATCGTCCTTGGACTTAGTGAGGGCATTGTACAGTTCAGTGAAATTATCGGCATTCTCGTTTATAAGCCCGACGATGGTTTTTTTAGCTTTCTCAATTTCCTTTGTGTCACCGAGAACAGCCTCAAGTGCGTCAATGCTAGCCTGCTGAACCTCAATCTGATCATTGATCACTCCGTGCAGCGAATCGATTTTAGCCTTTATCTGAGCGGTAGTATAATAACCCTTAAGCTGCTCGCTCACCCAGCCCTTCAGGCTTGTCTCGAGGGCGTCGATGGCATCCTTAATCGCCTTCTCATAGGCAGTGGTAATCTCCTCTTTAGCCTTGGCGATGGCATTCGTATAGGCAACCGTTATCTCATTGGCGGTAGCCGCGATCTTATTTTCGAGGCTTGCGACAGCGTCGTTGATCGCCTTGGTGTACTCCTTGGTGATGCGCGTCTCGAGAGCTGTCAGGGCACTCTGGAGTGAGGAGATGTCGCCCTTGATGGAAGTGATGTCGCTCTGGATGGCCTGCTGCTGCTTGAGAGTAGCGAAAGTCTTGGTCGCCCAGTCCTTCTGGCTTGTGAGCTCCTCATTCACGAAAGACTTCAGAGAGTCGATTCTGGCCTCGATGCTGGCGTCCTTCTCCTGGAGGTCGGACACAACCTCGTTCATCTGGTCGAGCTTGTTCTCGGTGTCAGTCTGAAGAGCGGCGATCTGAGCCTCGATTTCGGCCTTGGCTGCGTTCAGAGCGTCAAGCATTTCCTGCTTGTCAGCATCCTGGCCTTCCTCTATGCTCTTTTGGATTTCCGCAATGCTCTTCTCGATGTCAGCCTTGAGCTGGGCGAGTCCTGCCTCGTTCTCGGCAATCGCGGCGTCATAACCCTCGACCGTCTTCTTCAGCGAGTTGACAAGAGTCTTCAGCTCGGAACTTGTACTCTGGAGCGCAGGAATGGATGCGTTGATCGACTGGATCTGCTGGGTGATGGTGGCAATCTTGCTTGTTTCAAGATTGTCCACGCGCTCGTTCAGGCTGTCGATATCCACCTGATAGTCTGTACAGGCTACTGCCGTTAGACAGAGCGCTACGATGAAAGTTTTGAAAATGCGTTTCATTCGTAAATGGGGATGTGCTGACCGGCACATCGGCGGCTTTAAATTAAATAATAGGATTATATATTGTTATGATCTGATAACGTTGATGTTGCCGCTGATCTGACCGAGGAGCTTGGAGACGGTGTGGTCGTCGGAATTCTTGATGATCAGCTCCTCCACAGGGCAATTCTTGAACATATCCGTGAGAATGTTGGTTCCGGAAAGTTTCCATCCGGACAGATTTACGGACTTCAGGGCGGTGCAGCCGCGGAACATTGAAGAGATGTTCACGTTTTCAGGAATGATCCAGCCGGAAAGATTCACGCTGGTGAGAGCGATGCAGCCCTCGAACATCCCTGTCATATCGGGAGCGCCCGTAACCTGCCCCGAGAGGATGACGTTCTCGAGAACCTCGCAGTTCTTGAACACCTCGCGGGCATCCGACAGTTTCAGAACCGGAACCACCGGAATATTGACTCTGGTAATGGCCGTTCCGCTGAACATTCCCACGCAGCACACGGGCTTCGAAGGGGCATTCCAGTTGCGGATGTCCACTGAACGGAGACAAGGGCTGTCGATGAACATACCCTGGAAGCTGGTGACATTGCTCACGTCCCAGCCGCTGAGATTAACTTCCTCCAGACACTCACATTCCTTGAACATATTGATCGCGGTGGTGAGCGAAGCCGTGTTCCATTTGCTGAGGTCGATGTTCTTGAGACCGTTGCAGCCCTTGAACATCTCATTCATGCTCGTAACCTTTTCAGTGTTACAGTACTCCATCTTTACCTCGGTCAAGGCTGTGCAGCCGCTGAACATATTGGCAAAAGTCGTCAGTTCGTCAGGCTTGTTCGATAACTGCTCAAGCCTGCCCAAGGGTGAACCTTGAAGTTTGAAAATCTGTTTCATTCGCGTGTGGGATGTGCTGCCGGCACATCGGCGGTTTTAAATCAGTATTGCGTTGTGTGTATATATGTTCTTGTAATGTCTTTTCATAGAAGTTTCGTTGATGCAGTGGGGCGTACTATCTCATAAGACAGGTGTATCTGTCGGTATTCTTAAGGGCAATGGCGGTGCCTCTTGCGACTGCGTGAATTGGGTCATCTGCAATGTGGAACGGGATATTTACCTTTTTTGAGAGTCGTGAGGCAAGGCCTCGCAGCAGGGCACCGCCGCCCGATAGATATATACAGTTCTTGACTATGTCTGTGTAAAGCTCCGGTGGAGTGCGCTCCAGAACGTGCAGGATGGAGTTCTCTATCTTGTTCACGGACTTGTCCAGAGCGTGTGCGACATCCTGACAGCTGATCTTGATTTCCATCGGATGTCCGGTCATTATGTTCAGTCCGGTGACGGACATCGGCTCCGGAGCATCCTCCAGCTCGAAGCACACCGAACCTACTGTGTGTTTGATCTGTTCGGCAGTCAGGTCGCCCACCTTGAGATGATGCTGCTCGCGCATATACTGCTGGATGTCAGCGTTGAATACATCTCCTGCGACGCGTATGCTGTCGTAGACCACAAGGCCGCCCAGGGAAATCACCGCGATCTCGGTGGTTCCTCCACCGATATCAATAATCATATTTCCCTGGTGCGACTCTATATCCAGGCCTATTCCCAATGCCGCTGCCATCGGTTCATAGATCAGGAACACATCTCTTCCGCCGATATGCTCCGAAGAATCGCGGACGGCTCTGATCTCCACTTCCGTGCTCCCTGAAGGGATGCCGAAGACCATCTTGAGATTAGGAGAGAACATAGATCCTCTTCTGCCGTTCACTTTCTTTATGAATCCGCTGATCATCATCTCCGCGGCGTTGAAATTGGCTATTACTCCGCCCTTAAGGGGTCTGACGGTCTTGATGCTGCGGTTTTCGCGGCCGTGCATCAGTTTCGCCTGCTGCCCTATGGCGACACATTTTCCGGAATCGTTGTCGATCGCTACTATGCTCGGCTCGTCCAGAACTATTTCGTCGTTCCGGAATATGATGGTGTTGGCAGTGCCAAGATCCATCGCCAGAGCCTGATTGAAACAAGAGAGTCCCATTATACCTATATCTTTTTCAGTTATTTACTAAACAGACCAGCTGAGTCTCTTGGCAGCCCAGAGCGCGTCTTCGCGCGACTGGAACTCACCCGGCTGGGAAGCATCCGTGATGTTTCCGTCCGTCGGATGGAACTGCCTGACAGTGTAGCGTCGGGTGGCTGAAAGCGGACGCTCATCCCTCTCGTAAGACGGGCGGTTGCAGCCGTCCCTCTCCGAGGTGACGAAGAATCCTCCATCCAGAAGCCTGCTTTCGATACGGGTACCGAAATGGGCCATAATCTCAGGATCGAAGAAATGGTGACCGTTTTCTATATTGGCAAGCCGCACCTTCATCATCGTGGACACACGGCTTTCCTTGCGTGCCTTGGCATCCCGCCTTATCTCTTTCGTTTCAGCCACGATCTCATAGCTCGCAATGCGGGCGTTGAGCGTAGCGCGGAATGCTGCATCTCCCAGCTGTGCGATTCCGCTTCCACCGCCTACGGAAACCGCTGCAAAATTCTCGGAGGCCTCTAAGACCTGCATTTTGGGAGAACCTATGTAACTTGACTTAGTTTTCATTGAAATTTTATATTAGTCGTTTCGTTGCCTTGTATTTATGGTACAATTACGCCTGGAAATTAGTTCAGTTAGTCTGATACTAATTTTTATTCGCTCCAGTCGCTTGTTGCAGGGTCCCAGAATACGTCCTGAAGACCGATGCTGACATTGATTGTATAGGATTTTCCGTTGCTGAGGCCGTTGCCGGCTATAAGTCTGCTGAGAGAAATGTTTTCTGTGATGTTTTCCACTATGCCACAGTAAAGATCTGTGATCGTGTAATTTACCTGAAGATACTCTACTCCCTCGGTGAAACTCTGCGGAATGAACATCTCATTTTCTGTCGAGAGTTCTGTAACGGCAGATGTAATTACCTGAGGCTGAGAGGAATAGTCTCCGTATACCGCATCGTGTGTCTCATTTACAGTCCACTGGTGGATCTCGCTCCAGGTACCGTCCTCGCAGCTGCTCTGCTGGTAGTCCGCCTCCTTGGCGACATTCTTCATCAGGATGGAAGTGATCCGGATTTCCTTGCTTTCGGAGTAGTCCCCGCTTGTGCGCGCGGTAACTCTGACGCGGGAAAGCTGATGCTCGAATTGGGTTGTCACTGCATTGCTGCTCAGTCTGTTAACGTTGAAGCTCCGATTCTGCGCAGCGGCTGCGACCATAAAGTCCTTGTCGCCGTCGAGTGAAATGTCGAAGCCTGTGAGGCAGACTCCCCTGACAGGGTCAATGCTGACGTCAGCTCCGGAGAGAGGGTTGAACTCGAGGTCGTCCCTGTTCAGCGTCCAGCAGTAGAAAGTAAGATTTCCTCCGGCCTCCGGCCAATGGTAGGTTTCTTCCATCTTCCACGCGTCGCCTTCCTTTCTGACGGTGTTCTCAGGGATGTACTCCACGCTTTCGCTGGCGGATGTAACCCACTGGGAATTAGAGCTATGGTAGTAAGCGTTCGTTTCGAATACGCTTGAACTTCCGAATGTGGTTATGGTAGCCTTGGTAAGAGGTGCTACCTGGAATGTTATCTCTGAATTGTTAGAATTGTTGTCATAATCGATATGAAGCAACTCATCCTGGGCGCAGCCCGCAAATGCTACGGAAGCTGCCAGGACAGGTATTATATTTTTCACGGTACTTGATGCGTAAACCGACGCATCTTCGGCATAAAAATCACTGACTCTGGGTCGGATCCGACAGGTATAGGAAACGACTCGAAAGGTGGCCTGAAGAGCTGTCCTGAAGAAACTTCAACTTTATTTCTTCAATCTCGCTCAAGCGCAGACAGTGAGGGTAAGCTGTAGCGATTTCATCTGCAACGGAGGGCCTTTTCCGGCAGAAGCCGAAATCATAAGCTTAAGGTTGAGACGTGTGGATACACTTGTCTCAAAGGCAGTTGAATAGTTTTGTGTGGGGAGGGATTGTGAAAGCCGAATGAATTTTCCATAACCCCGGCACGGTACGCCGGAGTCTTGCGCAGGTTTTAGGCTTTCGCAATCACAGGGACCTTCAGCATCTGACAGATCCCAGGGTGAACAGACGGTCCACCGACGCCCTTACTCCTGATGTGTGATAGGATAAGGTGTTAAGAAAATCGTAGAGTTTGTTGCTGTTAAGTAAATTGCCGCCCTTGAACAGATCTAAGGCTGTTCCGGTGACGGTGCTTTGAATTCTTTTGAAATTATTTGCCGAGTTGGCATCGACAGCGGTCTTGAGAGTCTTGGTGTCGAATGGCCTTACGGCTCTGGTATCCAGCCTGAAGGCTGTCATATCTTCCCCGTAGCTGAGGTCGGTAGCGTGTTTCTGGAAAGGTGGGACATAAAAGGCCTCGTCGCTGTACTCTGTGATGTATTCTGGGTACTCAGCATCAAGAACACGCTCTGACGAATAAATCAGAGTGTGCCCCAGCAGAAGCGCTATAGGGAGGACTAAAAACTTAACAAACCTTTTCATCTGCGGCAAAGGTAGAAAGAAAAATCAATATTCCAAATCTTTTTTTGCATTTTTTATGAAAAAATTCTCGCAAAGCCCTGAAAGGATGTAGTACTATTTTGTAAAGGCATAAATTTTGTCCTGTTTTTAACATTTTTTACTATATTTGTAGTGTTATTCGTATCATTTTATCGGACGACAAGGATATGAACGGACTTGAAGAATTTTTCCCTCACTACGATCAGGCGGGACTGGAACTGATCAGTAAAGCTGCAGACATAGCGCAGACCGCTCTCGCGGGCGATGTCCGCGGCAACGGAGTCCCATTCTTCGAACACCCATTGGGCGTAGCCCGGATAGTCAGCGACGAGATCGGACTGTCTGCGGAGTGCGTCGCGGCGGTTTTCCTGCACGAGGCCACACGTTTCCACGCCGCCGTCTCGCTCGAAGGTTTCCCGGGCGACGTGCTCACGATGGTCGACGGGCTGAACAAGATTTCCTCGATCAAGCCGAAGGACACGCGCCTCGAGGCGGAGAACTATAAAAAACTCATCGTGCAGTATTCGAAGGACCCGCGCGTGACCGTCATCAAGATTGCGGACCGTCTGGAGATAATGCGCAATCTGAATCTTTTCCCTAAGGCGGATCGCGAGAGAAAGCAGCTGGAGACGCTCCTGCTGTACATTCCGCTCGCGCATCAGCTGGGGCTCTATAATATAAAGGGGGAACTGGAGAATATCTGGTTCAAATTCGCCGAGCCGGAGCAGTACCGTCTGATTACCAATAAGCTGAAGGCGGGCGAGAAGGACCGCCAGAGACTCTCGGAGGAATTCATCAAGCCGCTGGAGAGAAAACTCCGGGACGCGGGCATCAGCTATCATATGAAGGTGCGCACCAAGTCGGCATACTCCATATATAAGAAGATGCTGGCGCAGAAGGTGCCGTTCGAGGGAGT
>CAVCSJ010000062.1:0-11966 GCA_963604895.1 bacterium | reverse complement strand
GATCTCGGCGCTACAAGCGGCCGCGTTGTTCTGGGAAAATATACCGGAGAAAGCATTGAAATGACTGAAATCCACCGCTTTCCTAATTATATAATAAAGGTTGGCGGACGCAGCTACTGGGACCTCTGGGCCCTCTGGAACGAGATCCTGACCGGTCTGGGCAAGGCCGCCAGAAGCGGGGAGAAGATAGAATCCGTCGGCGTGGATACCTGGGGTGTGGATTTCGTGTTCCTCGGAAAGGACGGACAGATTCTCGCACAGCCGCGTTCCTACAGGGACGACTACACCGTGGGCGTTCCCGAGAAATTCTTCGAAAAGATTCCGCGCGAGACGCTCTACCGCAAGACCGGCATCCAGATAATGAATTTCAACTCCGTCTTCCAGCTCTACGCGATGGGTCTCGAGGAAAATTCTGCATTGGACGCCGCAGGCGGCCTGCTGTTTATGCCTGACGCGGTCTCGTATATGCTTACAGGCGAGCGCGTTTGCGAGTACACGATTCTTTCGACGACCGCGCTGATGAACCCCGACACGCACGATTTCGACGACGAGGTCCTCGCTGCGGCGGGCGTGAAGCGCGAGCTTTTCGGACGGATGGTGATGCCGGGCGAATTGGTCGGCACGCTGAGCGCAGAAGTGGCCTCTCAGACGGGTCTGGGGCAGATTCCTGTCTTCGCGGTTGCCGGACACGACACCGGTTCCGCAGTCGCCGCAGTGCCTGCGACGGACGAGAATTTCGCATATCTGAGCTCCGGAACCTGGTCGCTGATGGGCGTGGAAGTGCCGAAGCCGATAGTGACAGACGAGTCCTTCGAAATGAACTATACGAACGAGGGCGGAGCCGAAGGCAACATCCGTTTCCTCAAGAATATCACAGGAATGTGGCTGCTCGAGAGGTGCCGCGCCGCCTGGAAAACGCAGGGACGCGAGTATAGTTATGCGCAGATCGCGCAGATGCTCGACGAGGGCGATGCCTTCCGCAGCCTGATCGATCCTGACGACGCCGTGTTCGCGAATCCGGAGGATATGCCGAAGGCCATCGAAGAGTATTGCCGCAAGCACGAAGAACCTGTGCCTGAGGACGATGCGCAGTTCGTACGCTGCATCTTCGCTTCTCTTTCGCTGAAATACGGCATCGTGCTCGAACGTCTGAAGAACCTCACCGGCAAGAAGATCGAGCGCCTGCACGTCATCGGCGGAGGCTCGCTGAATGCCGCTCTGAATCAGATGATTGCGGACTCGCTCGGCATTCCGGTCATCGCCGGTCCTGCCGAAGCCACCACCGCCGGAAACCTGATGGCGCAGTTCGTAGGACTCGGCCTTGCGGCCAATATGTCCCTGATGCGCAGCGCTCTGGCTTCGGATCCGTCGCTCAAGCGCTTCGAGCCTCGCGGTGGAGCTGAGTGGACCGCGGTCCGCGAGCGTTACGGCAAGCTCATCTGATCGGCCGGCCCAGCCGTCCAATGTTGAATCAAATTTTAAAGTAATATATTATGAAACAGGAACTTATAAACAAGGCATACGAAATCGCAAAGGAGCGTTATGCCGAATTCGGAATCGACACTGAAAAAGTACTCTCTCAGCTTCAGGACTTCCATCTCAGTATGCACTGCTGGCAGGCTGACGATGTAAAAGGCTTTGAGGTTCAGGCAGGTGCACTCTCCGGAGGCATCCAGTCCACAGGAAATTATCCTGGTGCAGCCCGCAACATCGACGAACTTCGCGCCGACATTCTGAAGGCCAAGAGCCTCATCCCTGGTACCCACAGACTGAATCTCCACGAGATTTACGGCGACTTCCAGGGCAAGGTCGTAGACCGCGACGAAGTCACTCCTGAATACTTCCAGAGCTGGATCGAGTGGGGCCGCGAGCACAATACAAAGCTCGACTTCAACTCCACATCCTTCTCCCATCCGAAGAGCGGCAACCTTTCGCTTGCCAATCCTGACAAGGGTATCCGCGATTTCTGGGTTGAGCACACCATCCGCTGCCGTGAGATCGCCGAGGCCATCGGTAAGGCTCAGGGCGACCCTTGTATTATGAATGTCTGGGTTCACGACGGGTGCAAGGATATGTCAGTGAATCACTTCCTCTTCCGCAGCCTGCTGAAGGACTCCCTCGACAGAATCTTCGCAGCGAAGAAGGAGAATATGAAGGACTGTATCGAAGGCAAGGTCTTCGGCATCGGTCTGGAGAGCTTCACCGTGGGTTCCCACGATTTCTATACAGCCTATGCCGCTCAGAACGGAAAGATTCCTACCATCGACACAGGCCACTATCACCCTACAGAGAGCCCTGCAGACAAGGTTTCTGCCCTTCTTTGCTTCGTTCCTGAACTGATGCTGCACGTCAGCCGTCCTGTCCGCTGGGATTCCGACCACGTTACCATTATGGACGACAACACTTCCGAACTCTTCTCCGAAATCGTGCGTGCCGGGGCCCTCGACAGAGTCCATTACGGTCTCGATTATTTCGACGGTGCAATGAACAGAGTCGGTGCCTATGTCACCGGTTCACGTGCTGCCCAGAAATGTATGCTCAGAGCTCTGCTCGAGCCTAAGGAGCTGATTTCCAAGTATGAACTCGAGGACAAGCACTTCGAGGTGCTCGCTCTTCTGGAGGAGTGCAAGGCTCTGCCTTGGAACGCGGTTTACGATGAGTTCTGCGTACGCAACAACGTCCCTGCCGGAAGCGATTTCATCGCCGAAATACAGGCTTATGAGGCTGCTGTAACATCTAAAAGATAATAAGTTATGAGGATACTTCTCGGACTTCTCATCATCGCGATCGGCAGTTTCTGCCAGTCGAGTTCCTACGTTCCCATCAAGAAGATGCAGAAATGGAGCTGGGAGAGTTTCTGGCTCACGCAGGGCATCTTCGCGTGGATAGTCTTCCCTCTGCTCGGTGCGCTTCTCGCAGTTCCGGCCGGAAGCAGTCTGGGTGAAATCCTCTCTGCTGATACTTCCGCCGCATTCAAGGCTATGGGTTACGGCGCCCTCTGGGGAGTCGGCGGCCTGACCTTCGGACTCAGTATGCGCTATCTCGGAGTCGCTCTGGGACAGTCACTTTCGCTCGGCCTCTGCGCCGCGGTCGGAACCCTCCTGCCTGCCATTATGGCCAGTGAGGACCTCTTCCACGGCAGCGGTCTGATTCTTCTCATCGGAGTCTGCCTCACCATCGCGGGCATCGCCGTCATCGGCTATGCAGGAGCCCTGCGCTCCCGTCAGATGAGCGAGGAGGACAGAAAGAAAGCCATCGCTGACTTTGCCCTGACCAAGGGCCTTCTCATCGCGGTGCTTGCCGGTGTGATGTCAGCCTGCTTCAATCTGGGCCTCGATGCAGGAAAGTCCCTTCAGGTTGCCGGTATGAAGCCGCTTTTCGCTACGCTTCCTGCCACTCTGATGGTAACTCTCGGAGGCTTCGTTACGAATGCCGCCTACTGCCTATATAAGAATTTCCGCAACCATACATTCTCGGATTACGCTGACTGCAAGGTGCTTGGAAGCAATCTGTTCTTCTGCGCCCTTGCCGGACTTCTCTGGTACAGCCAGTTCTTCGGGCTCGGAGTCGGCAAGTCATTCTTCGAGGAGGGTTCGGTTGTAATGAAGTTCTCGTGGTGCATCCTAATGGCTCTGAACGTCATCTTCTCCAATATTTGGGGTATTATCCTCAAGGAGTGGAAGGGGTCAGGCCGCAAGACTGCCACCGTGCTGGTCTGCGGACTTGCACTGCTGGTATTCTCGCTCATATTCCCGAATTTGTTTTAAGTAGTTATTGGTTGGTGTGTGGGGCCGGTGAGAGACATCGGCCCCTTTATCTGAAAAAACAATGAAATCAGTATTGGAAAACCGTCCGCAGCTCAAACGCTGCATTGACGAAGTCGCCGAGGTCGCCGGCTATCTCTGGGAGAAGGGCTGGGCCGAGAGAAACGGCGGCAATATTGTCGTAAATATTACCGAATGGGTAGATGAGGAATTGGCCGCAAGGCCCTCTATTGCCGAGAAAGTGCCTATGGTTCAGACTCTTCCGCAGCTTCGCGGCTGCTGGTTCTTCTGCAAGGGGACGAATCGGAGGATGCGGGACCTCGCACGCCGTCCGATGGAGAACGGCTCGATCATACGCATCTGCGACGACTGCGCGAGCTACGAGATTGTCGCGGACAATCCGGTGAAGCCGACTTCCGAGCTGGCGTCGCACCTCGCGATGCACGCTCTGATGCTCGAGCGCGGAAACGGCTACAAGGCTTCGCTGCATACGCACCCTATCGAGCTCGTGGCTATGACTCATCACCGCCCGTTCCTTGAGAAGGACGTTCTCACGAAGCTTCTCTGGTCGATGATTCCGGAGACGCGCGCATTCTGCCCGAAGGGGCTGGGTATCATTCCTTACAAGATGCCGTCTTCGGCGGAACTCGCTGATGCGACGGTCGCTCAGCTCGATGAATATGACGTCGTGATGTGGGAGAAGCACGGAGTCTGCGCAGTCGGCCCGAACGTGATGGAAGCCTTCGACCAGGTGGATGTGCTGAACAAATCCGCGCTCATCTACGAGGCTGCGCGCAATATGGGCTTCGTTCCTGAAGGAATGAGCGATGCGCAGATGGACGAGCTGAAAGAGGCGTTCGGACTGTAAACATCTCTGCAGTAAATACTGACGGATACTGAAAGCTGTCGCAATAACAAAGGCCGGGCGCAATTCTACGCCCGGCCTTTCCAATGCTATAACTCAGTGTAAACTGAATCCTGGTAGTTTTTAACCAAACTTAACCAAATCAACAAATGTGTAATTATAATTAACACTAATCTATTTCTTGTAATACGGGAGGTCTCCCTTGGCGAAGTTCACGTCGTCACCCCAGCCCGCATTCTGCTCCAGAACGCCCTCGGAGAGAGTTACCTGGCTCTCAGGAATCTTGAAGAAGCCGCCGCCGGTGGCATTGTATCTGTCCATGAACGGGAAGGCTGCGGAGAAGGAATACTTGCCCTCGACTCCCTGATTCAGGATATTGTTTCCGGTCTGGTTCTTGACGATATCCTCTACATCGCCCCATCTGCGGAGGTCATTCCATCTGACGGCCTCGAAGCAGAGCTCATATCTTCTCTCCTTCTTGAGGTTGCTCAGACTGTAGGCGATATCTCCGAGTCCTGCTCTTGCGCGAACCGCGTTCAGACCGCTCTTGCCGTTATATACGGCCTTGCCGTCGGTAAGTTCCGAATGCATCAGAAGCACGTCAGCGAAGCGGAGCCATACCAGGGACTGGGTCATACCGGTCTGCTTGTTGTTAAGACCGCCATACATAAATGCGAATGATTCATAAAGAGTTCCATTGTCGTAGCAGCCTACGCCGAGATACTTCTTAGCGAGAAGGTCTGTATTCTCCACTTCCTTCTTCGGGTCACCTGTATATCCAGGAAGTTCATCTGCTCTCTTGCAGATGGAGCCTACCCTTCTATAGTCTCCCGCATAGTCAGGATCGCTGCCCCAGTCAAGCCAGATGCTTTCGCTGACAGGACCGTTGGAATAGCCTGTAGGGTTGAACGGGAAGGCCTTGGCGTTACCTTTGCGGACATTGAAGAACTCCACGATACGGTTGTGGCGCTGCTCGCCGGAAGTGAAGGAACCGGCGTTCGACATCTTCACCGCGAACATACTTTCCTTGTTCTCATCGGTTTCCCAGTTCAGACCATTGTCACGTGCGTATGGATAATCCTTTGCTGTATAAGGATTTGTGTAAGGCCAGAGGTTTCTCTGGTCGCTTACCAGACCGTGGCCGGAATTCTTGATGCAGTCCTCGAGCCAGGATGCGACCTCGCTCTTGCTTACGCTGCCGCCCTCTGCGAGAGGAAGTTCAGTCTTATTGTAGAAGCCTGTGTAGAACAGCCATACCCTGGCCATCATACCCTCGGCAGCCCATCTGGAAGCGTGGCCCTCACCGAAATCAGGATATCTGGTTGATGGGGATACGGTGATGGCCTGCTTGAGGTCGGAAGCAATCTGGGCATAGATTTCATCTGCACTGGCCTTAGGCAGGTTCACGGCGTCAGGAGTCAGGACGAGCGGAACCTGTCCGAAAATCTGCACGAGATTGAAATAATAGAAAGCTCTCAGGAAATAAATCTCGCCGAGGAGCTGATTCTTGCGCGTCTCGGAACTCCACTCCGTAACATTATCGAAGGAGGCAAGGGCGCTGTTCGCACGGAAGATGCCCTGATATCTGTGATCCCAGAGTTCCAGGAGCATATCTTTCTTGTTGCACATCAGACGGTCTGCGGACTGGGCGGCGATGTTGCTCTGGCTGCCTCCGCCGAGACGGTCGTCACCTGCGAGCTCGAACATGAAGAACGGGTCCTGGTCCGGGTCCTCGAGATTGTTGTTCATTATGGTATAGATACCTGTGACCATCTGCTCAGCATCGGTTTCCGTCAGAGGGAAGTTCGAGGTATTCTTCTTCGTGAGGCTCTCGGTGTCGAGGAAATTCTCGCAGCTGCCGAGGGACAGGATGCAGAGTATTGCAGAAGCTGTATAAAGAATCTTTTTCATATCTGTCATACTTTAGAATGTGATGTTAATACCGCCGATCCACGCGTTGGAGCTTGGATAGTTGCCGACGTCGATACCGGAAGCCCAGTTGTTGCCGTCACCCCAGCCGATTTCAGGATCCATACCCGAATACTTGGTGATGGTGATCATATTCTGAGCTGAAACATAGAGACGGAACTTCTGTACAGGGAGGAACTTGAGTACGCGCTTGAGGTCGTATCCGAGAGTGATGTTGGAGATCTTGAAATAGTCTCCGTCCTCAATCCAGATGCTGGAAACCTCTGACATATTCACGTTCTTTCCGTCGGAGAAGCGAGGATATCTGTTCGTGGAGCCTTCGCCTGTCCAGTACTTGGTGTAGACGTCCGTGGTGTAGTTCTCGTCAGGACGGTTCGAGAAGTGTCTGTAGCTCTTCGCAATCTGCTGACCGAAAGCACCGTAGCCGTTCACAGCGAAATCAAAGCCCTTGTAGGCGATATTGAATGAAAGGCCGAGGTTGAAGTCAGGATTAGGGTCACCGATCATAGTCTTGTCGGAAACAGTGATCTTGCCGTCACCGTCCACATCCACGAATTTGGCATCACCTGCCTGAAGGCCGCTGCCCTGCAGGGAATTGGCGGCATCGCCGCCGCAGTTTGCATCGAGATAGTCCTTCATGTCGGCGTCGTTCTGGACGATGCCGTCCACCTTGTAGCCCCAGAAATAACCGATAGGATAGCCGACCTCGACACGGTAGAGTTCATCGGTGTTCTGCGCGAGAACGTCGGTGTCGCCGTGGATAATGCCCTCGGAGTTGGCCAGCTTGGTGACCTCATTCTTGTTGTGGCTGAAGGATACGGATGCGCCGTAGCTGAAATCGTTGCCGATATTGTCGTTCCAGGTGAGCTGGATTTCATAACCGCGGTTGCGGATGTCACCGCCGTTGATGTAAGGAGCGCCGGTACCGTAGCTCAGAAGTGTAGGAGCCACTACGAGCCAGTCTTTGGTGGTTTTGTTGTACCAGTCGAAAGCAATGCCCATACGGCTGCGGAATGCTCGCGCGTCGAAACCGAAGTCAAGCTGTTCGGAAGTCTCCCACTTCACGTCCTGGTTGCGGAGGATATCCGGATAGGCACCAGTGGAAGGATTGTTCTTATCATTGAAATAATAAGGAGCGTCGAATGCGATGGTCGCGAGATAGTGGAAGTTGGAGATGTTGCAGTTACCGTTCTGTCCCCAGGAACCGCGGAGCTTGAAGAAGTTGAGCCAGTTCTTGGACCAGGACATGAAGTCCTCGTTGGTAACCACCCAACCTGCGGATACTGACGGGAATATACCCCAGCGCTTGCCTCTCATAAAGTTAGAGGAACCGTCGGCGCGGACTACTGCGGAGAGCATATAGGTCTCGTTGTAGTTGTAGTTGATACGGCCGAAGAAAGATGCGAGAGCGCCCTGGGTGTGAGGATTACCGTCGATGGATGTGTTGGCGGCGTCGAGACCCTGGGTGTTGCCGATATAGGCGTGCTTGAATGAATCCGGGAAGAGGGAATTGGAGTTCTTCACCTTGAGGGAACTGCCGTAGCCCCACTTCTCGACTGACTGTCCGAGGAGGAAATCGAAGTTGTGAAGTCCCCAGCTCTTCACGAAATTAGCGGTGTTTTCCCAGCTCCACTTGGTGCTGTGGCTCTTGCTCTGGGTAACGTCGTCGTTCTCGTTCGAGTTATTGGCGCTGAGAGTGTAGGCAGGCACATATTTGCGGTAATCGCTTGTGTAGAGCTGCCAGCCGGCGCTGGACTTGAAGGTCAGGCCTTTTATAGGCGAGAGCTCCAGGAAGAAGTTGCTCTGAAGACGGTAGGCCTGGGTCTGGTTGCTGCCGTGGTCATACTGGAGTGCGGCGAGAGGATTCTTGAAATCCTGGTTGAAGTCCCAGTTGTCGGCCTGCATATCGCTGTACTCATAGAAGTTGCCTTCGCTGTTGTAGGCGGGGAGGAGAGGACAGCTGGTGAGCAGGTCACGGATGGAGTTATAGTAGTTATTGCCGATGGCGATACCGGACTTGTCGGTGACGGTGAAAGTCACATTCTCGCCGAATTTCAGGATGTCCCTTCCGTTCTTCTTCCAGAGGGAATAGTCGGAATTCATTCTGACCGTGTAGCGGTCATAGACAGGATTTGCAGGATAACCGATGGTACCGTCCTGCTTGAAGTATGAGAAACCGAGGGCGAAACGGGAAATGTCCGAACCTCCGGTGATGTTTATGGACTGGTTTACCATCGGGGCATTGTGGATTGTCGCCTCCTCAAGCCAGTTGGTACCTTCCCACTGACCGGACATTATCTTGTCGTAGTGATTAGGAATCAGGCTGGCGAAATCATAAGGGGTCGTGCCCTGGATTTCATAGGCCTTGTTGATGGTCTCGATATACTGCTTGGCATTCAGAGGAGTCACACCGTTCGTGTTAGGATTCTGAACTCCATAGTAACCGTCATAGGTAACCTGAACCTTGCCGGCCTGGCCCTGCTTGGTGGTCACGATGATGACGCCGTTCGCTGCACGCGCACCGTAGATGGCGCTGGATGCGGCATCCTTAAGCACGTCGATGGACTCGATGTCGTTAGGTGAAAGCGCTGTGATGGAACCTCCAGGGACACCGTCGATTACATAGAGAGGCTCGGTGTCGCTGATGGTACCCATACCGCGGATGGTCACCTTGTAGCTTTCACCCGGCTGACCGGAATTCGAGGTGATGTTCACACCGGCGGCCTGGCTCTGGAGAGCGCCGAAGGCATCCACGGAATTGGTGGAGACAAGCTTGTCTCCGCCGACCTTGATGGTGGAACCGGTGATGAGTTTCTTTCTCTGGCTTCCGTAACCCATTACCACGGCCTCGTCGAGGAGCTCGACGTCGTCCGGGAGCACGATGAGCAGACTTTCGCTGCCGTCACCAGCCTTGATGACCTGGGTCATATAGCCCACGCAGGCGACCTCGAGCTGCGCGCCCTTGGCCACGGTGATGACGAAATTGCCGTCGAGGTCGGTGGCGGCTCCGTTCAGACGGGCTGCACCCTTCTCTGAAACTGTGGCTCCGATGATCGGAAGTCCCTGCTTGTCAAGTATCTGACCCTTGACTACCACAGGCTCGTATGCAGCCCTGGCGCTCTGGGTCTGTCCCTTGTCGGATGTAACGGCAATCTTGCGGCCGTTAATTACATAACTGACCTTCTGGCCCGCAAAGATCTGGTTCAGAACTGTTTCGATGGTCGCGTCCTTGGCGTTGACATCGATCTTGCGGGTAAGGTCCACATCATTGGAATTCACAACGATGGAATAGTTTGCACTACGGTTCACTTCCGTAATGGCTTCCTGCACGCTTACTTTGTTGAGTTTCAGATCTATGCCCTGAGCGAAGGCGCTGAAACCTACAACAAAGCCGAGCAGCATCAGAAATGCTTTTTTCTTCATATTGGTTATTGTTTATGGTGATATTTATCAAGAGTCTATCTGAGTGACAGATAGATAGTGTCGTCGTAACGCTCGATCTTCATATTGCCGTCCACGTTCAGACAGTCGAGGATTTCATCCACGCCCTCCCCGTTGGTGAAGTATCCGTAGAACTGCATCGAGGCGATAGCGTTGTCCTTTATGATGATAGGAGTCCCGAAAGTCTTCTCCAGATAATTAACGATATCCCTCATATTCAGGTTGAAGAAATGGATGGACCCGTCCTGCGCGAAGGACTCGTAGGAATCCTGGGCGAACTTGTCTATATTTATCTGGCTGGTCTTGCGATTAAAATGAAGGGCGTCCCCCGGGCTGAGGCGAAGCGAGCGCTCCGAAGAGTCACGCGAGACATTGAATGCCACAGAGCCTTCTATCAGAAGCAGTTCCACACATTCGGACTGCTTGTAGGCAGTGAAGTCGAAACGGGTTCCGTAGACCTTCACCGTAGTCTCCCCGCTGCGGATTTCGAACGGAATCTCCTCATCGGAAGCTATGTCGGCAAGGACTTCCCCGTCCATAAATATGGTTCTGGTCTCTCCTTCGAACTTATCCGGATAGGTTACGCGGGTGCCTCCGTTGAGGACCAGGATACTGCCGTCTGAAAGAAGCAGGGAGTCTGTCTGTCCCACAGGCACATTCAGTTCGTGCCAGAGGTTTTCCTCCTCAGAACTCAGATTCAGCGCGAGAGCCGCCGCCAGAGGAACGGCCACCACGGCCGCCGCAAGTTCCACCGCCCTGAAAATCTTGTGGAACACACGTCTGCGTGACCTGTAGCCGAGTCTGGATTTGACATCGTCAAGCGCCGCTCCGGTATCGATTCCAGCATCGGCGGACATATTCTCGAACTCTTCGTCGAGAGCGCGGAGGAGTTCGGCATCATCGCCGCCTTCGCTCAGCATCATCTGAATCTCCAGCTCCTCTTTTCTGCTGCATTTTCCGAGCAGATAATCGTGAATCCTGTTCTTTTCCATTTTTTCCTATGAGACTGATGTGTTGTTTTTCAAACTCTTGAGTGCCAGCTGGATATGCTTCTCCACGGTACGGACGGAAATGTTCAGGGAGTCGGCGATCTCCTGATTGCTCAGGTGCATATAGCGGCTCATTCTGAATACCGTCTGCCTCTGTTCGGGCATAAGCTCCACTTCGTCGTCGATTCTTTCGGCAGTCTCGCGGAGATTCAGCATATCCTCGCTGCTGGAGTTGTCCCGGATCTCGACTCCGGCCATATTGGCAAGGGTGCAGATTTCCGGACGACGGAGTCTCAGATAATCCAGACACCTGTTCCTCACCATAGTGTAGAGCAGATTCTTTATGGACTTCTGAGAATCAAGCTTGCTGCGCCAGATCCAGCAGCGGATGAAAGTGTCCTGAACGAAATCGCGTGCCGCCTGACTGTCCTTGAGCAGTTTCTGCGCGAAAGTGCACATCAGCGGATAATAGCGCCTGAAGATTTCTTCAAACGCCTGGATATCTCCGGCTATTATGCAGCTCACGAGCTCAGTGTCAGTAAGGTTTCTGCGGTTAGAATTCATTTTCTTTCATCCTGTACTCAATATATACGTAAAAAGTCCAGGTCACGCGTAATCAAAAATGGAAAATTTTGTTAAAAATACCGATTCTTTACGAAAACTCCCAGGCAAGCCGTTGCAAGAATGAAGAATTTTTCAGATATCGTCGCCGCTTCCAGGAGAATTTCCTTTAATCTGAGTAGAACTCGCGAAGGACCTGGAGCGAGCGGAGGTGGATGGTGGATTCAGTGTGGAACTCCAGGTAACGGATTATGGATGAGGAGATTTCGTTGCGCAGACTTCCCGACAGCGGAAGCAGCATCGCGCTCGGAAGATCCGACTGCATAAGCTTCTCGATCACTCCCTGACGGTCTCCGGAGAAAGGCAGCATATCCGCCGCCGTCGGGCGGAAGCCGAGCGCCGAGCAGAACGAGAGCA
>CAVCSJ010000061.1:0-12039 GCA_963604895.1 bacterium | reverse complement strand
ATGCTCCAGTCGAAACTCCTGAGCAGGGAGTCCATAAAGGCGGGGGAGTAGCCCATCGAGTAGAGACCGCCGACCAGACCGCCCATACTCGTGCCGAGCACGATGTCCACCGGAATCTGCTGTTCCTCCAGATAGCGCAGAACGCCTACGTGAGCGGCGCCTTTTGCACCGCCGCCGCTCAATACCAGGGCGACCGTCGGTCTTTTTTCTTCTTTGCGGATGCGCTTCATCCTTTCGCGCATCATCTGCATCGCGCTTTCGTCCGATTTGGGGTTCACGGTGAGACGGCGTGTTTGGGTCTGCGCGCTCCCGACCGCCTGCGTCAGCAGCAGAGCGGCTATCAATAAGCTCATTCTCAGTCGTTTCATCTCGGTAATAGTTAGAGGGTTGATATCTTTCCTTTCTCCTCGGGCTCTTCTTTCTGTTATTCCTGGTTCTGTTTTTCCTTGTGTTTGCCCGCCAGCATTCCGCAGGCGGCGAGTATGTCCTCCCCTCTGGAGGCGCGGATGGTGCAGGTGATGCCGTGGGCGGAAAGCCTGTCACGGAAATTTTCCATCAGCGGCAGGGCCGTGCTTTCGTATGGGAAGTCCGGAATCTTGTGGAAACGGATCAGGTTCACACGGCACTCCAGCCCCTTGAGAAGGCGTATCAGGCCATCCTCGTGGCGTTTGGTGTCGTTGAATCCGGCGAACATAGTGTATTCGAAGCTCACCCTTCTCTGGCCGCTGAAATCGTACTGTTTCAGAAGTCGGATTACGTCAGCGATGGGATAGGCCTTCTGCACCGGCATCATCGAAGCCCTTTCCTCAGGGAAAGGATTGTGCAGACTGACGGCCAGATGGCAGCGGCTCTCCTCCAGGAAGTGCTTCAGCACAGGGATGACTCCCACGGTCGAAACCGTGACTCTCTTCGGGCTCCAGCCGAAACCCCAGTCGGAAGTGAGCACGTTGATGACGCGGGAGACATTCTCATAATTGTCCAGCGGCTCTCCCATACCCATAAAAACGGTATTTGTGAGTCTGGCGGATTCGTCTATGGCAATGAACTGCGAGAGAATGTCGGCGGCGGAAAGCTGGCCGTGGAAGCCCTGGCGGCCTGTCATACAGAAATGGCAGCCCATCCTGCAACCGGCCTGTGAACTTACGCAGAGGGTGCAGCGGTCATCGTCCGGAATCATCACCGCCTCCACTGCGGAGTCTTCGGTGTTATGCCCGACGGCCGCGGTGACAGGGAAGAGGTATTTGCGGGTGCCGTCCGAGGACTCTGCCACGGCGACGGGCTCTATAAGACCGAGATCGTATTTTTCCGCAAGAGCCTCACGGCCTGCCTTGGAGATGTCGGTCATCTCGGCAAAACTGTGCACTCTCTTGACATAGAGCCATTTGGCCAGCTGTCCTCCGGCATAGGAAGGCAGGCCGCAGTCTTTCGCCACGGCCTTCAGCTCCTCCGGAGTCATTCCCAGCAGTTTCGCTTTCATCAGATGTTTCTGTATTTCTCGCTCTGCTCCTTAATGAGCTGATCGAGTACTCCAGGCTCGAAGTAATTGATTCTCATCGAACGCTTTACCTCGGCGAGTGTCTTTGCCGCCTCCTCGCGTGCCACTTCGCTTCCCTTGCGCAGAACCTCATAAACATACGGAAGGTCCGCCTCGAGTTCCTTGCGGCGCACTCTCATCGGCTCCAGGGTGTCGTTCAGGACTTCGGCCAGGAAATTCTTTATCATCACGTCTCCCAGACCTCCGGCCCTGTACTGGGCCTTCACCTCGTCCAGGCTGTGGAATTCGAAGGAAGCCTTCCTTCCCACGAAGCACTGGCCGAACTTGTCGAAATGCTCAGGACGGCAGAAAGCGTCCAGATATGTGAATACGGTATTGCCCTCGACCTTGCCGGGGTCGCTGACCTGCAGATGTCCGGGATCCGTGAACATACCTTTCACTTTCGCCCTTACCTCGTCGGCGGAGTCGGAAAGATAGATGCAGTTGCCCAGGGACTTGCTCATCTTGGCCTTGCCGTCGGTGCCCGGCAGACGCAGACAGGCGGCGTTGTCCGGCAGAAGGATTTCCGGCTCCACGAGAGTCGGCCCGTAAACGGAGTTGAACTTGCGCACGATCTCGCGGGTCTGCTCGATCATAGGCTCCTGGTCCTCGCCGACCGGCACGGTCGTGGCCTTGAAGGCAGTGATGTCGGCGGCCTGGCTTATAGGGTAGCAGAAGAAGCCCACAGGGGTTCCGGCCTTGTTGTCCTCGCCGTTATCGGAGAAGCCGCGCATCTGGATTTCCTGCTTCACGGTCGGGTTTCTCTGAAGCCTCTGCACCGTCACCAGGTTCATATAGAAGAAGGTGAGCTCGGTCAGCTCGCTTACCTGGCTCTGGATGAAGAGCGTGGATTTGCTCGGGTCAAGTCCTGCGGACATATAGTCCAGGGCGACCTCGATGATGTTCTGACGTACCTTCTCAGGGTTATCGGCGTTGTCCGTAAGTGCCTGGGCGTCAGCTATCATTATGAAAATCTTCTCGAATTCGCCGCTGTTCTGGAGTTCCACTCTGCGGCGCAGAGATCCTACGTAATGTCCAATATGAAGGCGACCGGTAGGACGGTCGCCTGTAAGAATGATTTTTCCCATCAGTCGCTTATTTTGGCGAGTGCCTCGCGGACCTTGGCCTCGATTTCCTCGCAGAGTTCAGTATTGTCACGCAGCAGTGTCTTCACAGCCTCCCGGCCCTGGGCGAGCTTCTCGCCGTTATAGCTGAACCAGCTGCCGCTCTTGTGGATGATGTCGAACTCGACACCCAGGTCGCAGATTTCCGCGCTGTGCGAAATTCCCTCGCCGTAGACGATGTCGAACTCGGCCTTCTTGAAAGGCGGAGCCATCTTGTTCTTCACTACCTTCACTCTGGTGCGGTTTCCTGTGGCCTCGTCACCGTCCTTGAGCTGGGTGGTGCGGCGCACGTCGATGCGTACGGAGGCATAGAATTTCAGGGCGTTGCCGCCGGTGGTGGTCTCAGGGTTTCCGAACATCACGCCGATCTTCTCGCGAAGCTGGTTGATGAAGATGCAGCAGGTGTTTGTCTTGCTGATGTTCGCGGTGAGCTTGCGCAGTGCCTGGCTCATAAGGCGGGCCTGGAGGCCGACCTTGTTGTCACCCATCTCGCCTTCGATTTCAGCCTTCGGTGTGAGCGCGGCCACGGAGTCGATGACGATGATGTCGATGGCGCCGGAACGGATGAGGTTGTCGGCGATCTCGAGAGCCTGCTCGCCGTTGTCCGGCTGAGAAATCAGGAGGGTGTCGATATTGACGCCCAATGCCTTGGCGTATGTTCTGTCGAAGGCGTGCTCGGCGTCGATGATGGCGGCGATGCCTCCGAGTTTCTGTGCTTCAGCTATGGCGTGGATGGCCAGGGTGGTCTTACCGCTGGACTCCGGTCCATAGATTTCGATTATTCTGCCTCTCGGGTAGCCTCCGATTCCCAATGCGTGGTCGAGAGCCACCGAACCGCTCGGAATGACCTGAACGTCCCATTGTGGCTGATCCCCCAACTTCATGATTGTGCCTTTACCATAATCTTTCTCGATCTTGTCGAGTGTCGCCTGCAGAGCCTTTAATTTGGCTGCATTGACGTCTGCCGCGGCATTTGCTTCTACTTCTTTAGCCATAATGTGTGTTTTATTTGGCGCGGGACCCCGGGCCCCGACGTTATTGTTTGTTCTATTATAGAACGGGGCGCAACCCCGCACCCTACAAAGATACTGATTCGCGACGGAATCCGAAGCCTTTTTTTCATCAATTTTCGTCACATTTTTCTCCCCGTTTACGAATCTTGAATTCCTTTACTTTTCTTAAGGCTCCGGGGGAGCGATTCTGCAGCGTGCGAGGCGCGAGGCGCTCAGAGAATCGAGAATGCCCGCCGCGCCGAGAGCTTCGGGCGTAAGGTCCTCCGCGCGGTGGTTTTCGCGGAAAAGCACTATGCCGTGCGCGGCAGCTCTGCTGCCAATGTAAGGGTGCTCCGCAAGCTGTTCCCCGGGCAGGGTCCAGAGTGCATAAGGCTCTGACGGCCCGACAGTTATAAGGTCTGAGAGTCCCTGATATCTTTCTTCGTCGAAATTCCTGATGTCCATAAGCTGCTCTGGATACGAATAGCCGTGAAGCCTTTCACGATACTCCACCATCTTGGATGCGAAATGTCCCCCGATGCCCGGAAGGGCATCGAAAGCTGCTGAATCTGCGGCGTTTATGTCAAGTTTCGGAATCCTGATATAAGGCTCCAGACGGGCGAAAACCGAATCGGAGACTACATACGACTTAGCAAAATCCGAGTTCCTGCGGAATCGGCCGCCTTTCTTGCGGTACGCATCTATCGAAAGAGCCTGTTTCTCGCTGAATCCCAGCCTTTGCAAGTCCGTGACACTCACGTTGTTGGGGTCGAAAGGAAAGCTTTCGGCCTTCCGCTCCCGCTGTTTGAGATACACCCGGTCCGCCGCCTCGGAATGAGTAGCTTCCCTGCGCACGGACACGCCCCCTGAACCGCCGCCGTTTTTATCCGCTTGACCGGCTGATTTTTCGTCGAAATCCCTGTCCTCCACAGACGGCTGGGAGGTTCCTACGGGTTCGGTCAATACAGGATTGGACGCGTCAGCGGCCAGGATGCGCCTGGCGAGCGCCTCGTCGGTCACGTAGACGGTGTCCGGGGCGTCGCGGTTCGCGATTAATTGCGCTACTGCCGAGCTGTTTACGAAAAGTGCCGCCTGATAGCCGATCACCAGGAACGTGACGGCGACGGCGCCGATTCTGAGAGATGCTCCTACGCTTTTCTTTTCTTCATAACTCTCTGTCTCTGAAGTCTTTCTCTTCCTCCTCATTTTCTTCTTCCTCCTCTAATCCGTGTTTAAGTCTATACTTTGAAGTCTTTATTTTTGCCGACTGCGGAACTTCCTCAGCCTCAGTATTTTCTGTCTGTCCCTCCGAAGCTCCCGCCACGATGATGACGATTTCGCCGCGGGCCTCATTCTGCGTGAACCACTCGGCGAGCTCCTGCAGTGTGCCGCGGTGATGCTGCTCGTGAATCTTGGAAATCTCTCTCGCGACCGAGCAGCGGCGCTCGGCACCGAACACTTCCGCCATCAGTGCGAGGCACTTCGCGAGGCGGTACGGCGACTCGTAGAAAATCATCGTACGCGTCTCGCCCTTCAGAGCCTCGAGGGCGGAGCGGCGTCCCTTCTTCTGCGGCAGGAAGCCTTCGAAGCAGAAACGGTCGCAGGGGAGCCCTGACGAAACAATCGCCGGGATGCAGGCTGTAGCGCCAGGAAGTGTCTGAACTTCAATTCCTTCTGCGGCGCAGCATCTGGCAAGCAGAAATCCCGGGTCTGAGATTCCGGGCGTTCCGGCATCGCTGATCAGAGCAACATTCAGACCTGAGGCAATCTTGTCGCGGATGATTTCGACGGTCTGGTGCTCGTTGTATTTGTGGTGGGACTGCAGGCGGGTGTGGATGTCGTAATGGCTGAGCAGCACGGAGCTTGTGCGCGTGTCCTCGGCGAGTATCAGATCCACCTCCTTCAGCACCTTTACGGCCCTGAAAGTCATATCCTCGAGATTGCCCACCGGGGTAGGCACTATGTAAAGTATGCCTGCCATATCCTACTGGTTCAGTTTTCTGCGTACCGCCATCATAAATCTGTAGACCGCCTCGGAATCCATCTTCCAGTCGCCGAAATGTCCGTTTATGTAGTCCTCGGCATCGGCGAAGCTGCCCATCGCGTTGAGGTCGGTGATGGTCTGCTGGAAAAGCTGAGGATCTTCGCGGAACAGCTTGTTTATCATCAGAACGCGGTCGTTCAGCGAGATGGCGCTGATGATGTTGCGAACCGGGGTGCCGGGAAGGTCAGTCTTCCATTTCGGGGTGCTGGAGGCGCTGTCCATCAGGCGCTTGTGAATCTTGCGGCTCTGTACGTCATTGATGCTTTTCGCGCCGCTTCCGAAGTCAGGGAGGTCGATGTCGAGATCGATGGGCGTGTCGTCATCCGCGCTTGCGAGAATCGGATCCTCGAGAATCTGAGCCTCGATCTCTTCGGCCGCCGGAACGCTTTCCGTCACAGCTTCGACTTCGGCAGGGACCTCCTCCGCCGGAAGATCCTCCTGCACGGCCTCAGGCGTCTGTGCAGCCTGCTCCGCCTCAATCCTTTCATATTCAGACAGCTGACTTTCCAGCGCTGCGACTCTTTCCTTCAGGGCCGAAAGTTCCGACCGGATTTCATCCAATATTGCATTCTCCATATCCCAAAAACTTTTATCTTTGCACAAGCATTCCACAAAAATAACAAAATGTTCTCAGAAAATACCATTAAATCCGGCTGCATTGAAGTCATTTGCGGCTCAATGTTCTCCGGCAAGACCGAAGAGCTCATCCGTCGTCTCAAACGCGCACAGTTCGCAAACCAGAAAATCGCCATCTTCAAGCCGGCCATCGACGTCCGCTATTCTGAAGAGAACGTCGTTTCACACGACCTGCACAGCATAAAGTCCACACCTATAAAAGACGCTTCCGAGATGCTCAGCGTCGATGACGATGTCCGCGTAGTGGGCATCGACGAAGCCCAGTTCTTCGGAATGAACCTCGTGGAAGTCGCCCAGACACTGGCCAACAGGGGAGTGCGCGTCATCGTCGCCGGTCTTGACACCGACTACCTCGGCAAGCCTTTCGGACCTATGCCGTCCCTTATGGCCATCGCCGAAGACGTGCAGAAAGTGCACGCCATCTGCGTGAAATGCGGCAATCTCGCGAACCATTCGCACCGTCTCTCCGCCTCCCGCAAGCTAGTGGTCCTCGGCGAGAAAGACGTCTACGAGCCTCTCTGCCGTCAGTGCTACAACGCTGCCATCAGAGAAGAAAACTCTGAGAACTAGAGAATAAGAAAGGCCGGCTGAGCCGGCCAATCCTTTATTTCATCCGGTCGGCTCCGCCGTCCGATCTATTCCGCGGGCATTGACCCGATGACCGAGCGGTTTATCGCGCGGATTCCCGCCTCATCGACCTTGACTTTCCTGTCGTAGGTCATCAGGCCGTTCACTTCGATTTCCACATCGGTCGTCTGGGTATATACCGCTGCGGAGAATCCCTTGGTTATAAGCTCCTTAAGCATCTCGGCATAGTCTCCGTAGACCTTCAGTACCTCCTCGCCGCTCTGATATCTCACATAGCCCCAGTTGCGGTCAGGCTGCCAGATATGTCCGTCCACCACCAGTCCGATGCCGCCGTACTCGCCGAGCACATTGACATAGTCCTTGTTATAGAGCACCATAGCAGGCTCTGAATAGTGATGCAGGTCGAGAATGTCACCGCAGAGACGGAAGTTTCCTCCGGATGCGGGGTTTATGAGACGGCTGTCATCGATTTCTCTTGTATAAGCCGTAATTTCCTCAGTATCAAACTGTCCCCAGGCTTCGTTGAACGGAACCCAGACCACGATGCTCGGGAAGGTGCGGAGTGACTCCATAATGTTCTTCCACTCGCGTCTGTAATTGGCCTTCTCATCAGCTGTCAGCTGTGAGTCCGTTCCGCCGTATTTCTGTGTCTCCCAGACATTTGTGCGGCTGTCCGTGACTGAAGGCATATCCTGCCAGACCATCATTCCGAGACGGTCGCAATGGTAGTACCATCTGGCCGGCTCGACCTTGATGTGCTTGCGTATCATATTGAAACCGAAATCCTTGGTCTTCCGGACATCGTAAGCCAGGGCTTCGTCTGACGGAGCGGTGTACAGACCGTCCGGCCACCAGCCCTGGTCGAGAGGACCGTACTGGAAGAGAGGCTTGCCGTTCAGTGCCAGTCGCTTGTGGCCGTCCCTGGTTCTTACTGCCGAAATCTCTCTCATCGCGGCATAGCCGAGTACGCTGTCCACAGTTTCGCCATTTTCTGAAAGTGTGAGTCTCAGGCCGTACAGATACGGAGAATCCGGGGACCAGAGCTGCGCCTGTGGAACGGTCAGGACTATCGGGGCTCCCGCCTCGGCGCTGACGCTTGTGAGGACATTGCCTTCGCTTCCGGAGGTGAAATCTGTGCTTCCCTCCATCAGTTCAGCCGTCACAGTGCCCGTCCCCGCGATGTCTGCAAAGACGGTCAGAGTTCCCTGTTCTATATCAGCCACACAGTGATAGCCGGTTATATGGTTCTCAGGGACCGGCTCCATCCATACGGTCTGCCAGATTCCCGTGACAGGGGTGTACCAGATTCCGCCCGGCTCTAGTACCTGCTTGCCGCGCGGACGGTTCTGCGAGTCAGTAGGGTCTTCCACACGGATTGCCAGTTCATTCCTGCCTGACTTGAGATATTCGGTGACATCGATTGAGAACGGGTCGTAACCGCCCTGATGTCCGCCGGCATACTGTCCGTTTACATAGATTTCCGCTATCTGGTCCACGGCGCCGAAGTTCAGCAGGACACGGTCACCCTTCCATTTCGGAAGCTTGAATTCAGTGCGGTAGAGAAGCAGGGAATCCGGGCTCGGGAAGCGGCCCACGCCGGAAAGGGCTGATTCCACGCAGAAAGGAACGAGGATTCTTCCCTGGGAAGCTTCTGTCAGACAGGCAGTTCCCTGAGGATCTCCGTCAGAGGAGATGATGGCGTAGTCCCAGAGTCCGTTCAGGTTTTTCCATTCGCTTCGTACCATCTGAGGGCGCGGATATTCCTGGAGTACTGCTGCCGGGTCAATGGCTTCCGACCATTCCGTCATTATGCGGTCTCCTGCGGGAGTCCACACATACGCGTCTTTCTGGCCGTTGCAGGCAGTGAGCCCCAGAAGGAGAAGGATAGCTTTAGTGCTGGATTTCATTTTTATGCAGTTTAATATTAATCAATAGTGGTTTCGACAGGCTCAACCATCGTCAATTTACGACAATCTCATCTATAAATATGAATGCGTGGTTCGGACCCACTGTATCACGGACAGCGCGATATCGTATATACTGCGCACGTGCGTTCACGATGCTGCCAAGGGTGTTCAAAACAGCCCAGGAATCGTTGTCTCGCTGCTGCAGAGTGCAGATTACCGGCTCGCTGTAATTCACGCCGTCCTCGGAGAATGAAACCTCCGTGCGTACAGGGAAGCCCACTCCGGCGGCAGTGTGCGAAAGGAAGGTCGCGCCCACATAGTGGATGTCCTTCACGGCCCCGAGGTCGAGGGTGACATCCACATCGCACAGATATCCCTGCCAGAGCAGATCCTTGTAGAACCATCCGCCGCATTGTCCGTCCACGAGAGCATTGTCTCCGCCCGCCGGATAGCCCGAAGAGTAGTGGCAACGCCCGTTGAATGAGAGCTTTGCGCCCACTGCGAGATGCTCCAGTGGCTTGAGCGATTCCGGCCTACGGCCGATTTCGCCCCTCAGTTCGAACGGGTTGTAGCCCTGAGATCTCAGCTCGTCAGCAAGCGCGATGGCCCTTTCGCGGAAGGAAGCGTAGTCTTTCTTTTCCGCAGGACTCCAGCCCACTTCAGCGACCGCGAATGCGCGCGGATAGATCATATATTCCATCTGCGAAGCGGTAGGGATGTACTCCGACCACAGATTGGCCTGAAGGCCGAGGATATGATTGGACGCGTCAGCGGCCAGGTTATCCGGCATAGGCTCGAAGGAGTACGCCCGCTCGAGGCTCGTGTAGCCGCTGAATGCCTTCGGCTGCGAGTACGGAGCGTCCTGGGCCGAGTCGAAGTAGCAGTGGCTGCCCGGCGACATCACGACGTTGTGCCCGAGCTCCGCCGCCTTGCGCCCGCCTTCGGTGCCGCGCCACGACATCACGGCCGCGCCCTCCGGCAGTCCGCCCTGGAGAATCTCATCCCAGCCGATCGCGTGGCGACCCCTGCTTGCGAGGAAATCCACGAAATGGCCGACCATATAGCTTTGCAGCTCGTCCACGTCCTTCAGGCCGTGCTCGTGCATAATGTGCTGACAGTTAGGACAATCCTTCCAATTCTGCTTCGATGCTTCGTCGCCTCCGATGTGGATGTATTCGCTCGGGAAGAGCTCGATGACTTCGCTCAGAATCGCCTCGTACATCGGGTAGACGGCTTCGTTTCCGGGGCACAGGTCGCTTCCGGAATTGGCCGTCGTGCCGTCAGGCTTCAGACAGCGGAGCTCCGGATAGGCTGCGAGCACCTCGCCCGAATGCGACGGCAGCTCGATCTCAGGAATGATCTCTATGTATTTGCTTGCGGCGTACGCAACTATCTCACGCACATCGTCTTTCGTGAGGTATCCGCCCTGCGCGTCCTCCGCCCCTTCGGTGGAATAGCTGCGGTTGTGGACATCGCGCCACTCCTCGTAGTTCGCGCCCAGTCTCCAGGCTGCCTTGCGCGTGAGTTCAGGGTATGAGTCGATCTGGATTCGCCAGCCGGCGTCGTCCGTCAGATGCAGGTGGAGCGTGCTCATCTTCAGCTGCGCCATCGCATCCAGCTGCTTGAGTATGAAGTCTTTGTCGCGGAAATTGCGAGAGATGTCGAGCATCAGGCCGCGGTGGCGGAAACGCGGATAGTCGAGAATCGAGCACTGCTGCACAGGCTCGTCCTTCGCAGCCATCTGTTTCAGGGTCGTCTGTGCGCGGAACACTCCCTTCTGCGTAAGTGCGTAGATGTCAATACCTTTGCTTCCCACTTCCAGCCGATACGCTTCGTCGCGCGCGAAGTCCGGAAGATTCAGTTTGCTCAGTTCCTTCGTGAATGCTCGCGTGCCCAGATGCACCCGCACGTCGCTGCCGTCGGAGCTCATCGTGTAAGTTCCGTCCCTGACCTCCGCTTTTACGGGAACCGGAATCAAGATTTCAGGGCCTGCGGCCAATGATGTAACTGCCGTCAGAAGGACGGCCGCGAAGATAACGATGAGCTGTTTTTTCATACTTTGTCTCTTTTTTTCAAAAATCTGAAAAATTCTTCATTCTTGCAACCTTTACGGAAGGGCTGTAACAAATTGCTACAGAAAATTCACCTGGAAGCGGCGGCGATATTCGGAGGGGGACATCCCGACTTCGCGCAGAAACATCGCCGAGAAATAGGAACTGTCCTCAAAATTCACGTTGTAGGCCACTTCCTTGATGGTAAGGGAGGATTCCGCCAGAAGCCGGCAGGCCTCCTGGATGCGCAGGCCCAGGATATAGCGGGCCGGGGAGATGCTCGTGTATTCGCGGAATTTCTTGCGGAACCACGAATAGCTCATTCCGGCATCCAGTGCAATCTTCTCAAGATCAAGATCTTCACGGAACTTTTCCTTCATCAGGGCCTTGGCGCCGTCTATCTTGTCGGCAGCATAGCTCTCCGACACCGATTTGTTCGCATCATAATATATGGAAAGCCCCAGAAGCATATTCACAGTCCCCGCCAGATACTGCTGGTAGGAAGGCTTCTCCTGAACGGCAATCTGGATGGCGTCATTATACAGGGAAACTATGTCCTCGCGAACTCCCACCCGGTAGATGCTCCTTTCCAGAAAGCCATACGCCGTCCTGTCCTCGATTACCGGTCCGCGGAAACCTATCCAGTACTCCTCCCAGCCGGTCTCGCGCGACGGCAGATAACTGTGCCAGACACCGGGCTTGAGCAGAATCATATCCCCGCAGTTGATTTCCTGCATCTGTCCGTCCTCAGTATAGAAACTGCCTTTGCCGCTGTAGATATACAGCAGCTGCCAGCTGTCCAGGATACGGCCTTTGTGGACATCGAAATAGAAGCCCTCGGGATGCTTTTCCTGCGGAGGATAGGTGGAGTATCCTTTTTCCACAATCTGCTTGCCCACGGTGTTCACCGTGATGCCCCAGTTCTCGTCTCTTTTTGCACTGAGCAAATACTTTATGTTCTGATTTCCGTTCATATCCGCTAAGATAATAAGAAAATCAGAAATCTACACTTTTCTATCATAATACTTCACCTCCGAATGAATATAAACTCCGAATTTTGCAGAAACCATAAAACACTGAAATTACACAAATGGCATCAATCGCAATCGATCTCGGCGCTACAAGCGGCCGCGTTGTTCTGGGAAAATATACCGGAGAAAGCA
>CAVCSJ010000060.1:0-12059 GCA_963604895.1 bacterium | reverse complement strand
TAATCTTATGGTCACCCGTAATCATCACCGGACGTATCCCCGCCTGACCGCATTTAGCCACCGCATCGCGAACCTCCGGACGCGGCGGATCGATCATCCCGACCATACCCGCAAAAGTCAGCTCCGATTCGGCAGAAGCCAGAACCTCAGAAACTTCCGCTCCGGCCGGAACCACTTTATATGCCATACAGAGCACCCGGAGAGCGTCCGCAGCCATCGAAGTGCTGACTTCCAGAAGCGCCGCGCGGTCGGAATCCGAGATTGGCCGTGAGGCCGAAGAAGAATCTGATATTGGCCGCGAGGCCGCGTCCAATCTTATGCTCGAGCAGCGCGAGAGTAGCTCGTCGAAGCCGCCCTTGGTCGCGACGAAGTAGCTGCCGTCTGGGCATAAGTGTATGGTAGTCATCAGCTTGCGCTCCGAATCGAAAGGAATTTCAGCGACTCTCGGGAGCTTCGCTTCGAGCGCAGGCTTCGTCAGCGCCGGGTCGATTTCGAGGAGCGCCGTTTCGGTCGGGTCTCCGATCGCCTGCCCGTCTTCGTTTATGCTCGCGTCATTGCACAATACAGCGATTTTCACGACTTCGGCAGAAGTCTGCGGGAAGCGTCGCACGACAGTCATCCGGTTCTGCGTCAGCGTGCCGGTCTTGTCGGAGCAGATGACGGTCGTGCTGCCGAGCGTCTCGACCGACGGCATATTGCGCACGATCGCGTTGCGCTTCGCAAGTCTCTGAACACCAACGGCAAGGACTATCGTCGAGACCGCCGGAAGCCCTTCCGGAATCGCGGCCGCGGCGAGACTCACCGCCGTCATAAACATTGTCAGAAGCTCGTGGCCGTAGGCCAATCCGATGGCGAAAATCAGCACGCAGACACCGAGCGAAATCCACGCGAGGAACTTGCCGAGGTGGTCCAGACGTATCTGCAGAGGGGTTTTGAACTCCGGCACGGCCTGGAGCAGCGAGGCGATGCGGCCGACCTCGGTGGTGGAGCCGGTGCCGGTTACGATGCCCCGGCCGCGACCGTAAGTGACTGAGCAAGACTGAAATGCCATATTGCTTCGGTCGCCGAGAGGCACTTCCTGCGCTATCGCGTCGATATTTTTCTCGACCGGCAATGACTCGCCGGTCAATGCGGCCTCCTGTATCTTCAGGTTCACCGCTTCCGTGAGGCGGATGTCGGCCGGAACGCTGTCGCCGGTTTCGATTTCGACTATGTCGCCTTTTACGAGCTCACGGGATTCCAATATCTGCAACTTGCCGTCCCTGAAGACTTTGCAGTGAGGGGCGGACATCTTTTTCAGAGCATCGAGGGACTTTTCGGCCTTGGCCTCCTGGACCACGCCGATTACGGCGTTCAGAAGCACGATGGCAAGGATTATGATGGCGTCCGTGAAGCCTTCGCCGTTCATATAACCCACTACGCCAGAGATGATTCCGGCGATGATGAGTACAATGATCATAAAGCTTTTGAACTGCCGGAGAAATTTCACGGCGAGGCTTGTATGCTTCGTCTCCCCGAGTTCGTTGGGACCATATTCGTTCAGTCGTCTTGAGGCCTCTTCAGAGCTGAGGCCGGAGTTCAGGTCGGTGTTCAGGTCGGCGGCGACTTCTTCGATGCCGCTTCTATAAAATTGCTTAGTCATCGTTCTTCTGAAAATTTTTGCAAAGATGGGCCGATTTCAGTGGAAAATAGTTACATTTATCGGCGTAAAAATTTATCAAAAGTCGGATGGATACGATTTCTCCACTTCATATCTGCGAACTCAACCGCCACAACGGGGATGAATTCCATATAAAGTATGACTCAGAACTTTCATTGACCGTGAACTCGTTCACGGTCGAGGGGCTTATGATGATTCTCTGCCACCGCGGAGAAATGTCGGTCGAGATCGACGGCAAGGCTTTCTCTCTGAAAGCCAACAGCTTGCTGATGCTTCCGGAAAAGCGTTTCGTTCGTATCGGAGCGACTTCCGCAGACGTGCGCACCTCGTTTCTCTACGTTTCGACCGATTTCATTCTCGATATGCCCTCGCCCATCGACACGAACATCTTCATCTACTCGCGCCTGACACCGCTGTTAAGCGTTGACGATGAGAAACTTGCAGACTTTGCGAGCTATTTCCGCTTCATCGCGAAGGAGAGCCGCGAGCCGAGCCGCTACCGCACTGCCATCATCCGCGCGCTCGTCTTCGCGCTGCTGCTCGAAATCACGGCCGAGTACGAAGACCGGTACGAGCTCGGCAGCGCGGGCAAAATCCACGACGAGAGCACTTCAGACCGATTTTTCCGGCTGCTTGCAGCCAATTTCAGGGTCCATCGCACGGTTTCCTGGTACGCCTCCCAGATGCACCTGACGCCCAAATATCTTTCGCAGGTGATAAAGTCGCACACCGGTCGCACGATCCTCGACTGGATACACGAGTCTGTGATGACCGAGGCGCGTATGCTGCTGAAAACCACCGAATTGACCATTCAGCAAATCTCCGACCGCCTATCTTTTTCCAGTCCCTCGGCCTTCGTCCAATTCTTCCGCAAACATTCGGGCCGCACCCCGGGCTCGGAACGCGAATGATTGTTTTCACAGGCGCGCTGATACCAGAAGAGGGACTAAAAAATCTCTTTTCAGTCCCTCTTAATTGATAGACTCAGGGCTATGCTGCCTTCGGAGCGGCGGGTTTGCGCTTGAGCCAGTGCTGCTTGAGCCATTCGCGGACAGGCTCGTCGTACACCTTGAGAAGGCCCCAGGCCAGGAAAATCGCAAGGAAAAGAACTCCCGCAGCCACTGTGAGATGCTGCCAGAGAGGGGCGTCGCGATGCTCCGCAACCCAGGACATCTGCATATAAATCAGCGGATAATGTGTGATGTAGAGAGGATAGGAGATATCCCCGAGCCACTTGCAGATGGCGGTACTGCGCTTGTCGGTGGTGGTGGATCCCGCTCCGGCGAGGATGATCAGAGGGAAGATCACGATGATGCAGAGGGCCTGATACATTCCGTCCAGGACACCCTGCTTCCCGCCGATGCAAGGGATGGAGAAGAGTACCACGATGGCGAGGGCGCACCACCAGAAACCGCCCCTGAGGCGGATTGGAGAGCCGCTCGGATTGCTTTCGGACATATGTGAAGGCAGAATTCTGGAGATCAGCATACCGCAGAGGAACGGATAGAGGAGTCTGGAGAAGCCTATGTACATCTGCTTGGCATTCAGAGTCCAGCCGCCGATGACATTATACTGCGGACCGCCCACCTTGATGACATCTCCTGCTGCCGTTGTAAACTCTTTTACAGGGAAGAGCCCGAAAATGTCCCAACCCATAGTGAGGTCGAGCGTGAGGATGGCGCTGAGAGCGCAGACTACGCCGAGGGCCACCTTAGGCAGACGTCTGAATATGAATGCATAAAGTATGTTTCCGATATATTCGAAAGTCAGCGACCAGTTGGGACCGTTGAAGGAATTCATTTCGCTCCAGCCGCGGATATCCATCTTCGGACCGCAAGGAATCATAAGAAATCCCATAACCAGACATAGAGCGAACTTCCAGCCCTCACATTCCATCACCTTCGGGAAAGCCGATCCGGCAAAGAAGAACAGCGCAGCTCCGACCAGCGTACCGGCGATAACCATAGGGTGCAGACGCGCGAGACGTCTCTTGAAGAAGCCCCAGGTGGTCATCCTGTCCCAGCGGTCATCGTAGGCGTAGCCGATCACGAAACCGCTCAGTACGAAGAAGAAATCGACTGCGAGGTAACCGTGATTGATGATCTGATGAGCCGGGCCTTTGGAATAAGTTTCAAAGAGATGAAATAATATCACCAGAATTGCGGCGACGCCGCGAAGCCCGTCGAGTATCTCGTAGCGGGGTTTGGAAGCGAGGTAAACGTTCTCTTTTGCCATATTTAGAAAAGTGTACGCGAATTTAGCAAGATAATTCGTAAAAAGCAATCAGAGACAGCTTAATGAACATTCGGCAAACATTCAGTATTTACAAAAGAGGATGACCGGGTAGTGAACCGGTCACCCTCAAAAAATGAAAAGAAATTATCCGTTACGATAATTATTTCAAACCGTCAGGGTCACGGTAACTTACATTGACTCCGTAGTCACGGACACGGCCGTTGAGTCCCATCATTCCCTGGGCGGAAGTCTCGCCCTTGCGGGTGCCCTCGATCATCTCCTCGGAAATCACGCGAAGATCGTGTACTCTCTGGAGAGTCTCAGGATTTGAGCCCATATAGTGACCCGGATACATCTTCTCGATGCCGTGCTTCTCCATATACTTCTCGATACGGGTGGTAGTGGAGAGCAGGGTGGAGAAATTGGTGGTCAGCAGGAGATTGCCGGAACCGAAGGCATCACCGCTGTAGCCCCACTTGCGGCCGTCCAGCTCGAAGAAGGCGGCACTGCCCGGAGTGTGGCCAGGGGTGAAGATAACCTCTATTCTGCGGCCGCCCAGATCGAATACCTGACCGTCCTCGAGATAGTTGATCTTGCCCTTGTAGTCCCCCATCATCGAAGGAACGTTCACCATATCGGCGGCGTTGATCCAGATCTCAGGGAAATAGTTGATAGCCGAGCCGGTATGGTCCGGATGAACGTGAGTGGCGATAAGCGTAATAGGCTTGTCGGTAATGCCGGCGACAATCTTGTCGAGGTCCTCGATCTTCGTACCGGCATCAAGCAGGATGGCGCGCTCGTCACCCTCTATGATGTAGATGGTCTCATTGGCCATAAGATGGCCGTTACCCTCCCAGGTATGCTCATCGATGCGGCGGATGATTACGTCAGGGCCGCTGTATACTTCCGGCTCATTGTATTTCAGAGCAGGACCGCGGCCCTGAGGTCTTCCGCCCGGGCCGCCCTGAGGACGTCCGCCCTGCGGCGGGATCTGGATTGAGCGAAGCTCGCCCGCTCTTGCGAAAGGAGAGAGAAGACTGGCGGCCGCAATGCCTACAGTCCCGATGCCCATCAGACGGAGCACCTCGCGTCTTGAAATCTTGTTGTCCATCATATTTTCTATTGGTTAACTGTTTCAGGATAATTGCCGGAGATGCGTTCGAAAGCTCGCACCTCCGACAATACAATAATTATGAAAGGTTATTTACGTCTTGCCTTGAAGAAATCCTCGAAGAAGTCCATCTGCTCCTGATTCTGGACAGGACCGAGAGTGAAGCCGTCCTTCATTATCATTACGGTGGACTCACCCTGCTGATACTCAGGCCAGTAAGGAAGTGCCTCGCCGTTCGGATCGCCGGTCTTCGCGAAGTTGATCCAGTAGCGGGTCATAATCTGCTGCATATGCTTGTTCATATCGCTCATAGGACCCCAGGAATAGCCATATGCGAAGGACATCTCGGAAGCGTGTCCGGCGCCCTTAGGCTTGACGCCGCCGAAGTTGAAGCCGGAAATCTGGTCGAAATAGTACATAAACACCTTCGACTTGCCGGTCTTCTTCTGGAGATTGGCCCAGGCGTAGGATCCCCAGGCGAAAGTACCGTCACGGAAGATGTCTGAAAGACCATAGAATGTTTCCTCCTCGGTGGAAGCAGGATAGAGCTTCAGGGCGCGGTCGGCGAACTCGCCGTAGGTGCCGCGGACCGTCGCCTCGTACTCCTCCACGCTGACAGGACGCACGAACATACTGCCCTCGTCGCTGTTGGTACCGATGAGAAGGTTCACGTCGTTGTAATTGCCTGCCTCATAGAGCTTGTACTGGTCATCCGTGATGGCATAGCCGTCCACGATCGGCCAGAACTGGTCAGTATGAGTCTTCTCCACAATCTGCTCGAAAGGAACCTTGCGGAACTGTTTGATGTTCTTGGCGCCGAGTTCCTTCTGGAAATTCAGGCCCGTAACCTCTTCGGACTTCACGGTAAGCATAGCGGTGTTGTTGTTTCTCACCTCGCCTACAGGCCAGAAAGAGCTTCCGCTCTCGCAGATGGCGGCCTGGAAAAGTCCCTTGCACAGAGGAGAAGCGCAGAGGATGCTGACGGAGATGCCGCCGGCGGACTCGCCTGCGATGGTAACGTGCTCAGGATCACCTCCGAAAGAGGCGATATTGTCGTGAATCCACTGAAGGGCCATAATCTGGTCGAGAATACCGTAATTGCCGGAGATTCCGCGCTCGGACTCCTTGCTGAGCTCAGGATGGGCCATAAAGCCCAATGCTCCGAGACGGTACTCGATGCTGCAGTAAACGATGCCTTCACTGACGAACAGGTCCTGAGTTCCGGTGTAGGAACCTGTGGTGTAGCCGCCGCCGTGAATCATCACGAATACAGGAAGTTTGTCTTCCTTGCTCTTGGCAGGAGTCTGGACGCTCAGATAGAGGCAGTCCTCCCCCATTCCCTCGGAATTGCGTGAAGGCTGCGGAGGGCGGTTCCCCCAATGGTCAGCCTTGTAGACACCTTCCCAGGCCTTTTTTGCGACCGGAGCCTTCCAGCGCATATCACCTACAGGAGGTTCAGCGTAAGGAATGTTCATATAGAGGGCGGAGCCGTTATGCTCCACGCCCTCGATTTCACCCTGCTGTACAGTAGTCTTCAGGATCTGTCCCTGTGCGGATGACAGTCCCAAAACGCTCAATGCCATAATTATCAATAATTTTCTCATAACTGTCATTTAATATTGAGAGTATTCTTTCCTGAAACGAGCTTGCGAGTCTGACCGTTCCATACGATGGTTCCCTCCACGCCCTCAGGAAGAGTTACTTCAGCCTTGAGAGTGGAGCCCTTGCGGGTGTAGGAAACGCTGATGGAGCCTGCAGGATGAGGCATAGTCGCATTCAGATGCTTGAGTTCTCCAAGGCGAGGGGTGATTACCACCTCGCTGAATCCTGGAGCCGCGCTGTCGATACCGGCCACGGTTCTGAGGAATTCGATATTAGGGCTTGCACCCCAGGCGTGACAGTCGGAGCGGGTTCCGTTCACATCTGAAGTCTCACCCCAGGTGGTCAGATGATAACGGATATTCTCTCTCCAGATGTCCAGCCAGTCCATATAGCGGTCACCGAGTCCGGCCTTTACCAGAGCCTGGTGCAGATAGAACTTGTAGTAAACCGAGCAAGGGGACAAAGTGTTGTCAGAGAGGAGTTTCTCTGCTACGGCCTTAGCCTCGTCGCCCTCAACGAGTCCGCAGAGGATGGCCAGGGAATTGGCGTGCTGGGAGAAATTGTCCTTCTCGGCGCGGTCGGAGAAGAGACCTCTTTCCGAAGACCAGTAAGCCTGCTTGACAGCGGCGGCGAGTTTCGAAGCCTTGTCGGCATACTCCTTCGCCACATACGGACGGCCTGCATAGTTCTCGATGTCAGCCATCATCTGGAAGCCGTAGAGAAGCTGGAGATCCATAAGAATGGAACTGCCGTCGGAGCCCTTGAGAGGCGATCCGAAATTCCAGGAGTCGGTATATACCCAGTCACTGAAATTCCAGCCCGGAAGATTCACGATACGTCCGTCCTCACCCTGATATTTGGTGAAATACCAGAGAATCTGCTCTGCGCCCGGAAGCAGCGAAAGCACGAACTGAGGATCCTTGCCGTACATCATATAGTCGTGAATTGCATATACATAGCTGAGCGCATACGGAGTGATGTACTGAGGAGAAGAGGTCGGGTAACGGCCCATAGTGATTCCCTCAGGATTGCGGCTGATGTCCGAAAGGCGGAGGAAATTCTTCACGAGCCGGTCGTCACCGCTGTTGTAGAGGCTGACGAGCGCCTGGATACGGGTGTCGCCCAGATACTGAAGCTGCTCATAATAAGGACAGTCCATATAAGTCTCTATCGCACAGAGCCTTGCTGTTCTCCAGCCGATATTGAACATCTCCGTCATCTCAGGACTCTCCTCCGACTCCACGCTGGCGTTCTGCACGAACGGATAGCCCACGAACACCCCGTGTATGTCACTGAGAGTGAGCGCTTCGTCCGCAGTCTTCACCACAAGGCGCACGTACCTGTAGGTTCTCCACGCGAGCGTCGTGTACTCGTGCGCGGCGCCGTCAGGCAGCAGGACGTCTTCGCGTCCGATGAAAGTCTTTCCTTCGATCACGTCGCGGTCGCCCTTGTTCGACGAGAAGCGGCTCTCAGAAGGCTCGTAGAAAGCTTCGGTATAACCGATGCGCAGTTCGGCGCCGGCTCCGCCGGCCAATGCCACATTGAAGTATGCGTTTGTCAGATATGTCTGATCCAGAATGATTTCGGTTTCAGTATGGGCAGGAATGACCAGAGCCTCGGTACCTGCGAGGAAGCCTGCAGGGATCTTGAGTCCGCCGTCCTTGCGCACTGTCTGAAGGCGTTCCGGAGTACGCTCCATCTGAGGAAGTATGGAACGGACAAGGGCGTGGCTGTTCGAAAGGCTGTTGCCCACCAGATCCTTAGGGGAACCTGCAGGGCCCATAGCCGGAGCCGTCCACTCCACTGACTTGCAGTCAGGTGAAGCCCAGTCCTCAGGATGCTTGCAGAAGTCGACCTGTTCTCCCGGGCCTGATACATAATATCCCGGTACACGGGCCTGAACAGGAGAATATGACTTGTCCTGAGCGCACTGCCAGGACTTGTCAGTAATGAGCATACAAGCCTCGTCGATACCCTGGAGAAGGAAGCCTGCGGACACTGAAACATTGGCTTCCGGTTTGGCCTTTCCCTCGTGGAAAACGATGGCTGTCAGCATATTGTCTCCCGGATGGAGATACGGAGCGAGGTCCACCTGCTCATAATTCCAGTGTGTGGCGTCTCCGCGGGCAGGGCCCAGGGAAACAAGCGTGCCGTTCACATAGAGCTTATAGCGGTTGTCACCGGTCACATTCACCTTGTAGGCGGAAGGGACTGCATCCAGATTCACAGTCTTTCTGAAATAATAGACGCCGTAGCCCTGAGGGTCGGTGTCGGGAACTGAAATCCAGCGTGCATACCAGGATTCAGTCGTAAGGTCGCGCGGAACGGACGGATCCGGTGCGGGTCCGCCAAAACCCGGCTGTGCTGCCCCGGAAAGGCAGCACAGCAGAGCCACGCCAATAGTGAGCGTTCTGATTCTCATATTTACTCAGCGTTAGGAGTGTATATCAGTTTCTTGGTGATAGGGTCACGGCTGAACTGTTTGAAGTAATCCCACATAATCTGGGCGGTAGGCATAAAGTTCCAGTGACCGTAGTTCACGACGGCTACCATCTTGATGAGAGGGGTGTTGCCCTTGTAGAGCTGACCTGTCTCGATAACGATACCCTCGCCCTTGACGGTCTTAATGGTCTCGCGGTCGCGGAGCTCCTGACCGAAGATAGGGTCGATGGAGAAATCCATCTGATCGTTGACGGTCATTCCGTTCATCTGCTCATATGCGTTCCAGGCATTGAGGTAGCTGTTGCCCTTCCAGTTGTCAGGAGTCATATAAGGGACGGTGGTGTCCTTGGTTCCGAAGACGGAGCAGTAAGGCATCTCGACTGCGCCGCGCTTCTGGGATGCGTCACCCCAGACGCTGTCGTTGTTGGAGAAAGGCTTTTCGCCACGGCTGCCGAAAATGGCGCCGGAGTGGCCGCCCACTGCTGCGAAAACATAAGACTTCTTGATACCCAGCGAGGAAGCTGTCATAGAACCTGCGGAGAGGCCTTCAGCATATACGCGGGAAGGATCCAGCTGAGGATACTTGGCGAAGAGAGTGTAGAGAGTGTTCTCGATGCCGTCAAGTCCCATAGACTGATAATATCTCGAGCCCTGCCATTCCATCTCGACCACGAAGAAGCGCTCCTTGCCGGCTACCTGCAGGAAACCGGAAGTCTCAGCCTGGGTGCGGGGATCGTTGGCGTTGCCGTGAAGGAGAACCATTACAGGGACGCTGTGTTCAGGAGCACCTTCCATAAGTTCTTCAGGCCAGTACTCATACCAGAGATATTTAGGGACATCCTGCTCCCGGTCTCCCTGAGGACGGCGGGACATCATACCGAATCCTGCCGGCTGCTCGACCTTTATACGCTTGATTTTCAGAGCCTCCCAATCTGTGTAAGGTTCAAGCTCATAAGCGCCGTACTGGCCGAACTGAGCGCCCTCATAGTGGGTGTGGTTGTAGTTGTTGTAGCGGAAATTCTTTCCGAACACATTCTTCCACGCGGCGGCGAATACATCTCCTATCTGACCCTGGGAAGGATCGACATATACGGTCAGGAGCTCCTCGGAAGGATTGACGTAGAAGTCGCCCTTCTTCTCGGCCTTGTTCATCTTGATATAAGCGGCAGCCACCTTCGCTGCGCCCTTTCCCGCTACATAGGCAGGGACTCCGTATGAAGTGAAGCCCTTGGCGAGTTTCGCAGGCTTTCCGCCGACTGTAAGGATGCCGGCGATATAGTCAGCCGCCTTGGGAGCGATGACCTGGTTCACGAATGTCGCACCTGCACCGATACCGATGACCTTGAGGTTACCGCTGCGGGACTTGTTGAACATTGCGACGAAGGAGTCGAAGTCTGCCTTTTCTTCGTATTTCGCTCCTACAGGATTGATTACGATGACATTACCGTAATTGTTGTCCAGGATTGGCTGTATGCCGAGTGAAGAGACGAGCTCCTCGGCTGCCGCCTTGTCGATCTTGCCGTCCGGGTAGACGAAGAAGGTCGGGGCGTTATTGAACGAGCGGCCGTCAAAATTGGTCGCGCCAGCGCCGAACGGAGTTGCGGCACGCTGGGTATAGATGACATATTCAGGGTCCGGGTCTGCGACGAAGCGGCGACCTGCGCCAGGGACGTTCTGGCCGACTTCGTGTCCGCCCGGCTGGGCGATTGCGGCCGTGCTGCAGAGAGCGAGCATCAGACCGACAGCAAGTGTTATTCTTTTCATCTTTTCTATTTTCAATATGGGCGAATATAGCAAATTGGAAGCTGTTTTGAAATGATTTTCAAAACAGCTTCCAATAATTTTAGATTGCTCTGGAAATGGCTTTCTTGAGCTTGTAGTCTGCGGTGCAGCGGATATCGTTCACGTTGCCTGCGAACTGAACCTTGTAGGTGCCGGCTGCGGTCTCCCAGGCGTGGGTGGACTCGTTGAAGGATGCGAGGTCGGAGTTGGCGACGTTCATTACGAGCGTACAGCTCTCACCAGGCTGGAGGACAGGAGTCTTGGCGTAGGCCTTGAGCTCGCGGACCGGCTTGTCGAGACCGCCTGCAGGTGCGCTTACGTAAAGTTCTGCGACTTCCTTGCCTGCCACCTTACCGGTGTTGGTTACGGTGATGCTGGCTGTGAAACCGTCTGCCGTTGCCTTTACGACTGGCTTGCTGAATGAGAATGTGCTATAGCTCAGACCGTATCCGAACGGATAGGAAACTTCTACATTGTTGGTGCTGAAGTATCTGTAACCCACATAGATACCCTCCTCATACCTGGTGTAGTCGTAGTCCTTTACAGGCTGCTCAGGTCCGCGCATGAATGCAGGTCTGGTGAACTCGGAACCCTTGTAATTGTAAGGGAAGTTCTTTGAAGAAGGATTGTCGAAGAAAGCGACAGGGAAGGTTACAGGGAGTTTTCCTGAAGGATTTACCTTGCCTGTGAGCACGTCAGCGATGGATGCGCCGCCTTCCTGGCCAGGCTGCCAGGCGAGGAGGATAGCGTCCGGAAGATGCTTCCAGGAAGCGGTCTCGATGACGCCGCCGATATTCATAACCACTACGACCTTCTTGCCTTTCTCGTGATAGGAATCGCAGAGATTCTGGAGAAGTGCGCGCTCGGTAGCGTTCAGAAGGAAATCACCCTCTACATTCTTGCGGTCTGTACCCTCACCGGCGTTGCGGCCGATGGTGAAGATGGCTACGTCGGTAGTTTCCTGAACTCTGTTGATGAAGGCGGAAGAAATCGCCATTTCAGGAAGGACAGGCTTGCCCCAGAACACGCTGCGCTCGCTGTTGTTGGTATTCGTAGTCTCAGAGTAAGAGATATACTTTGCATACCAGTCCGGAGCTGAAGGCTCTACGAACATACCGTCACCCTCGAGACCGTCCTTCAGATTGCGGACATAGGCCTTGTTTACGTTACCGGAACCGGTACCGCCGGCGATAAGATCATAAGAAGCAACTCCGTAGAGAGCGATCT
>CAVCSJ010000059.1:10882-12316 GCA_963604895.1 bacterium | reverse complement strand
AAAGGGCTTTATGAAATCCGGGTGGAACAGGGAAACAACATTTACAGGATATTCTGCTGTTTTGATGAGGGAAACCTTGTGATACTTTTCAATGGCTTCCAGAAGAAAAGTCAGAAAACTCCGACAGAACAGCTGGACAGGGCGGAAGCACTGATGAAAAAGTATTTTGAACAGAAATGAACACGAATATGAACAACACAGAAGAGCTCAAGCAGAGGAATCTCACTCCTATAGAGGATATTATAAGTGAAGATTTCGGTGTGGCGGGGACTCCGGAACGGGACGAATTCGAATTGGAGTGCGATGCCTTCATTATTGGCGAGCAGCTTAAGGAAAAGCGAATTAAGGCGGGGCTGACCCAGGAGCAGCTGGCCGACAAGGTCGGCACAAAGAAGAGTTTCATCTCACGGGTGGAAAGAGGGCATTCCGACATTCAGCTGTCCACCCTTGTCAAACTATTTCAAGGGCTTGGACATAATATCAGATTGAGAATCGTTTGAGAAGTAAGAAAAACGTAACAAGCAAGGAAAAGCAAGGAGCATTTGCGGAAACGATATTAAACGCGTAGCCACTACAAAATAACATTAAAACGTAAAAGATTATGATAAAGAGACTTATACACATTCTGGCAGTGGCTCTTGCAGTCACGGGATGCGGATTCTTTGGCGGCGGAAATCAGGGAACGCCTGAAGGGTATGTGCAGTATTGCGTGAAGATGCTGGACCGTCAGGCACTGTATGCTGATACGCCGCAGTGGGCGGAAACTAAGAAAGCCATTCTCTCTGAAGATATTACATCGATGGATGAGGCCCACGACGCCGTTTCCAGGGCGGCCGCGGTGGCCGGAGGAAAGCACTCGAGGCTGGTGAAGCCTGTGAAGGATACGGTTTCTTATGACGAGGTCGCTCCGGAAGTCAAGATGCTGGAAGGAAACATCATCCATATCGTGCTTCCTGCCCATAGCGGAGTCAAGGTTTCCGATTCGCTGTATACGCACACAGTACTGGATTTCCTTCAGGAACATCCTGACGCTGAAGGGGTTATACTAGACCTACGAGGCAATAACGGAGGAAATATGTACCCGATGATTGCCGCCCTCTCCCCTATCATTCCTGACGGAATCATCATCCGTTTCCAGAACCGCAAACGAACATCCCCGATTACCCTGGACTATGTGATGCAGGATGCAGGTCTGTCTTCCGAGAGTGTGAAGAAATTCCCTTCCACCCTTCCTATCGCCATCTTAACTGACGAAGGCACAGGCAGTTCCGCCGAGGCCACACTGCTCTGCTTCCGCGGCCTTGACAATGCCCGCTCATTCGGATCCCCTACTGCCGGCTATGCCAGTGCCAACATAGTCCTGCCGCTCGCCGACGGCTACACGCTTCTCATCACCACCGGCCGCGATCTGGCCCGCACCGGCGAAGTCTTCTG
>CAVCSJ010000059.1:0-10757 GCA_963604895.1 bacterium | reverse complement strand
CCGCGCCGCACCGGCCAGACTCTAAAAGAACCGCATTGGACGCGAAGCGCCAGCGGAAAGAATGCGGGCACACAAAGTCTATATGATGCGAAACCGCCAGACTCTGCGGCACCTCTTACCATTATTTTTATTAACTTCGCCACATAAACCACAGATAATATGAAACACTCGTCCGCAAAAAACGCAGCCACCACCATAGCAGCCATCGCCTCCGCCTCCATCCTCACTGCCGCCTGCACCGGACAGGCCGACAAGGCGGCCTTTGTCCCGTATCCGATTGAGCCAGTGCCGTTTACAGACGTAAAAGTCGACGAGGGCTTCTGGGGCCAACGCCTCAAAGCCAGCCGCGAAGTCACCATCCCTCTCGCCTTCAGCAAATGCGAGGAGACCGGCCGCTACGAGAATTTCGTCCGCGCCCTCACCCCGGATTCCACATATCACGTCGGAGGTTATCCCTTCGATGACACCGACGTCTACAAAACCATCGAAGGCGCCGCCTACACCCTCCAGACCTACCCGGACCCACAACTCGAAGCTTATATCGACAGCGTCATCACCATAGTCGCAGCAGCCCAGATGCCTGACGGCTACCTGAATACAGCCCGCCAGATGAACCCGTGGCACCCTCACGAGTGGGCCGGCCCGCAGAGATGGTCCGAAGTCGAGCAGCTCAGCCACGAATTCTACAACCTCGGACATATGATCGAAGGCGCCGTAGCCTACTACCAGGCCACCGGCAAGCGCACATTCCTCGACGTCGCCATCCGCTACGCCGACTGCGTCTGCCGTGAAATCGGCCCCGGCGAAAACCAGGTACAGCGCGTTCCGGGCCACCAGATAGCCGAAATGGCCCTCGCCAAACTCTACCTCGTCACAGGCGACCATAAATACCTCGACCAGGCAAAATACTTCCTCGACCGCCGCGGCCACAGCGACTACGGCAACGTCTACTACCAGTCCCACAAGCCGATCCTCGAGCAGGACGAAGCCGTGGGACACGCCGTCAGAGCCGAATATATGTACTCGGGAATAGCTGACGTAGCGGCACTTACGGGAGACGGGGAATACATCGCGGCCATTGACCGCATCTGGGAGAACATTGTTTCGAAGAAACTCTACATCACCGGCGGAGTCGGCTCCCGCTACGACGGCGAAGCCTTCGGCGAGAACTACGAGCTGCCGAATCTGACTTCCTACTGCGAGACCTGCGCGGCCATCGGCAACGTCTACACCGCCTACAGAATGTTCCTGCTGCACGGCGAGAGCAGCTACTACGACGTCCTCGAGCGCACGCTCTACAACGGCCTCATCTCCGGAGTCTCGCTCGACGGCGGCGCCTTCTTCTACCCTAACCCGCTCGAATCCGACGGCCGGCATCAGCGGCAGCCGTGGTTCGGCTGCGCCTGCTGCCCGTCCAATATCTGCCGTTTCATCCCTTCGGTTCCCGGATACATCTACGCCACCGACGGGCGCGATCTCTACGTAAACCTCTATATGTCAAACACTATGACTCACGCCATCGCGGGTCGCGAGGTGGAAATCTCGCAACAGACCTCCTACCCGTGGTCAGGTGAAATAAAGATAAAAATCGGCAGAAACGAAGCGGGCAATTTCGCCCTCAAGCTCCGCATCCCCGGCTGGGCGCGCGGAGAAGTGGTCCCGAGCGACCTCTACAGCTTCGCGGACGACACTTCCGCAGACCTCTGGAGCGTCAGCGTGAACGGCAGCCCGGTACAGACCGACCTGGAAAAAGGCTACGCGACCATCTCCCGCCGATGGAAGGCAGGTGACGAAGTCACGCTGAGTCTGACTATGCGGCCGCACTTCGTTGCGGCCAATCCTGACGTGGAAGCCGACCGCGGTCGGCTGGCCGTCGAAAACGGCCCGGTGGTCTATTGCGCCGAATGGCCTGACAATCAGGTCGATCCGCGCGAAGCAACGGTCAGCTCAGACGACTCTCTCACTGTGGAATGGTGCCCGGACCTTCTGGAAGGGATCAATATAATACGGGACGGCTCCCTCACGCTCATTCCTTACTATGCCTGGAACCACCGAGGCCCGGGCGCTATGGAAGTCTGGCTTAAAAGCAATTAAATCCAACTTTTCAGAAGCGGATAGCCAATGAGAAATTAAGGCCGCCATAGGTGGCGTCGTTGCGGCGGAGGTCTTCGCCGGTGATCTGCTGGTCGTCGTTGTAGAAGAGCTTCGGGTGATCACTGCAGAGGTGGAAGGAAAGGATGAAGTCCAGACAGAAGTGGTCGCTGAGCTTCATCCGGTAGCCTCCACCCAGTTTTCCGATAAGTGTAACATTCTGATTTTCACCGAAGGCAGGCCCACTATCTAAATAGCAGAATAAACCATCGGAAAGATAGGAATCAAAGTAATAAGTAGCCCTGAGCGAGAGCGGGACCAGACGCCTTTCCTGGGCCACGCCGATGAATCCGAGATAAGCCCCGACTTCATATCTGCGGGCAAAGGCGTAGCCGACGCCCGCCAGAACGTGACCATTTGAGTAATAATCGAAGTTGACACCCTTCTCGTCCACACGGATGCCCTCCTGAGAAAGGTAATTATTGTGGTAGATATTGAAGATGCTGGAGGTGTAGCCCCACTCCGCCCCGAAGACGAAACGGTTCACCTTCGCGCCCGCAGGAGTGAGGGCAGAGGCCGGGAGCACGTTCATCAGAATGAGCGTAGCTGTAACAATAATATATCTGCGGAAGCGTCTCATCTCAAACTGTAGGCTATTCTGAGCTGCGGATAAAAGAAATTCTTGAGGCCCGAATGATAGTAGGTCACGTCAAGGCCCGAAACGTAAGGGTTTCGGCTCACGAAGAGCGCCACATCCACCCCGATTTCAAAATACACCACGACGCGGTTCTGAAAGAACATCCTGATGCCGAAATCACCGGTAAGGCCCGTCATAAAGCCGAAAGGCTTGTTCGAATCGCGGACCACGCCCGCGATGATGCCCGGACCTGAATAGAACGAAGCCTCCACGCTGTCATCCAGGCGGAACTCCTTCAATGTGACATTGCGGATATAGCTCAGCTTGACGCCCGGCATTGGACGGGTACCGTCCCACAGGCCGTGCATATCCGCGAGCAGCGAAAAGAAGTCCGAGGCGTGGTAGTAGTCGTCCGGCAGCTCGACGGTGACTCCGAGCGACTTCGGCGAGTGCATCGTGCCGATCTCCACGTGGTGCAGCTTCTCGCGGTCGAGCGCAAACTTCTCCCTTAAGAAGGAGAATCTGTTTTCGCTGACCTGACGGTCAATCCCGCCTTGAGCCAGCAGCCGTCCCGATGAGAACAGAAGCAGGCCGGCGACAGCGAAAAATATGAGAACGCCCCGGTTTTTCATATTCTGCGAAGATAGTAATTTTATAGTTTGATTATGGTAAATATTAATCGTATTTTTGTACTCGGATAAGGGCAAAATTCGCCTTTCGGGGACCCAAAAGGGGCTTAACAAAAATGTTACAGGTTCAAACAAACTTGTTTCATAGACTAAGAATCAAGATATAACGTAAAAACGATTCCATTGATCGGCATATGGCGGACGAAAGAGCAAATATCGAGGCACGAAGGCTTCTCCCTCCCCTTCCGGAGCGGATGAGACCCCATAATCTCGACCAATATGTGGGCCAGAGACATCTGGTCGGGCCGGGCTGTATCATAAAGAATATGCTCGATTCCGGCACCCTCTCCTCCTTCATTCTCTGGGGGCCTCCGGGAGTCGGCAAGACCACCCTTGCAAGGATTGTGGCCGAAAGTCTGCAGCGGGATTTCTTCACGCTTTCCGCAGTCAGCGCCGGAGTGAAGGATGTCCGCGAAGTGATCGACAAGGCCCGGAGCCGCAACCTCTTTTCCAAGGCGGCCTCCCCTATCCTTTTCATAGACGAAATCCACCGCTTCAACAAAGCCCAGCAGGACGCCCTTCTGGGAGCCGTCGAGGACGGAACCATAATCCTTATCGGCGCCACTACCGAGAATCCTTCATTCGAAGTCATCACGCCTCTGCTCTCCCGCTGCCAGGTATTCGTTCTGAAATCCCTGGAAGTATCTGACCTTCAGAGCCTTCTGGACAGAGCCCTGAAGGAGGACGAACTCCTCTCGAAGATGGACATCCGGGTAAAGGAGACCGACGCCCTCTTCCGCCAGAGCGGAGGAGATGCCAGAAAACTGCTGAACATCCTGGAGATAGTCGTGGACTCCTTCACGGGCAAAAGCCCGATAATAATTGACAATCAGACCGTTACCTCCTGCCTTCAGGAGAACGTAGCCATATACGACAAGAACGGGGAGATGCACTACGACATCATCTCCGCCTTCATAAAGAGCATCCGCGGGTCCGACCCGAACGCCGCGGTATATTACCTCGCGAGGATGCTTGACGGAGGCGAAGACCCGCTTTTCATAGCCCGAAGGCTCTGTATCAGCGCGGCCGAGGACATCGGCCTGGCCAATCCGAACGCCCTGCTGCTCGCAAACGCCTGTTTCCAGACAGTCAATAACATAGGAATGCCCGAAGGGCGGATTCCGCTTGCGGAAGCCACCATCTATCTGGCTTCCTCGCCGAAAAGCAACTCGGCCTATATGGCCATAGGGGCGGCATTGGACGAGGCGAAGAGAAGCGGAGCCGCGGCCGTACCGCTCTATCTGCGCAACGCGCCGACGAAGCTGATGGAGGAACTCGGCTACGCGGACGGCTACAAGTACGCGCACGACTACCCCGGGCACTTCGCGGATCTGGAGTTTATGCCTGAGGAGCTGCGCGGCCGCGTCTTCTACGAACCGCAGCCGAACAGGCACGAGGATGGTCTGAAGGCTTATCTGGAGGCCTGCTGGCCGAAATATTATCCGAAAAAGAAATAATTTACCATATGTCAAGAAAGAAGAAAGAAGAACTGATCATCGAGGATGTGCTCATCGAGTCCGTGGCCGCTGAAGGCAAGGCTCTTGCGCACGTGGACGGCGCCGTGCTTTTCGTGGAGTTCGCGGTGCCCGGAGATATTGTGGACGTGCGGATCGGAAAGAGGAAGAAAAACTATATGGAGGGCCGGATTGTACGCATAAAAAAGCCTTCAGAGCATCGTCTGGAGCCGTTCTGCAAGCATTTCGGAGTGTGCGGAGGCTGCAAGTGGCAGATACTCCCCTACGAGATGCAGCTGCAGGCCAAGGAGCGCCAGGTCTGGGACCAGTTCGTCCGCCTGGGTCATCTGGAAGTGCCCGGAATCAGCCCCATCATCGGTTCCGACAATATAAAATACTACCGCAACAAGCTCGAGTTCACTTTCTCCTCTAGACGCTGGTTCTTCCACGATGAGGACCCGGAGAGCGTTCCGGAGAAGGAGAGGACCGGCCTGGGCTTCCACGTGGGCAAATTCTTCGACAAAGTGCTTGATATAGAGCACTGTTACCTCCAGAGGGAGCCGTCGAACGAGATTCGCAATTTCATCCGCACCTACGCCCGCGAGCACGATTTCGAGTTCTTCGACATCAGGGAGAACCGGGGTTTCATCCGCAATATGTTCGTGCGCACGAACGAGGCCGGGGACGTAATGCTGATAGTCTGCTTCTTCCGTGAAGACAAGGAAAAACGCGAAGGACTGCTTGATGCAGTATCTGAAGCTTTCCCTCAGATAACATCACTTTACTACGTGATAAGCAGCAAATTGAATGACTCCATCGGAGACCAGGAATGCCTGCTCTACAAGGGTGATGAAGTGCTCATCGAGAAGATGGAGGGCCTGAGTTTCCGTATCGGTCCGAAGTCCTTCTTCCAGACGAACACCCCTCAGGCCTACAAGCTCTACAGCGTGGCCCGCAACTTCGCCGCACTCACCGGAAACGAGATTGTCTACGACCTTTACACCGGCACAGGAACCATAGCGCAGTTCGTTTCATCTAAAGCCAGCAAGGTAATCGGAATAGAATACGTCCCAGAGGCCATCGAGGACGCGAAAATCAACGCCAGCATAAACGGAATCACGAATTGCTCATTCTTCGCGGGCGATATGAAAGACATTCTGACTGACGACTTTATCGCGGAGCACGGCCGTCCTGACGTGATAATCCTGGACCCTCCGCGCGCGGGAATCCATCCGGATGTGGCGAAGGTCATCCTGAACGCCGAGGCGAAAAGACTGGTCTATGTAAGCTGCAATCCGGCCTCCCAGGCCCGCGACATAGCCATTCTGAACGCCAAATATGAGATCAAGGCCGTGCAGCCTGTGGATATGTTCCCGCACACACAGCACGTTGAAACGGTTTGTGAGTTGGTATTAAAGCAATAATTACCTAAATTTGGAGGTTATTCCGCGACCGGACGCGGCAATATTTACAGTCGGGACTCCGGCATACCCCGGCAAACGGAAACAATTGATGACAATACAGATACTTATCCTGATTGCGGGACTCGCCCTGGTGGTCTTCGGAGCCGACTGGCTCGTGGACGGAGCCTCCTCAATAGCCCGCAAGACAGGTCTGAGCGAATTCGTAATCGGACTTACCATCGTGGGCTTCGGTACTTCCTGCCCGGAACTTGTGGTCAGCCTTACCGGCGCCATAGAGGGCAATGCCGACGTAGCCATAGGCAATGTGGTGGGGTCCAATATCTTCAACACCCTCCTCATCCTTGGTCTCACGGCAGTTCTCGTGCCCGTGACAGTCACAAGGGAAAACAAGACGCGCGACATTCCGATTATGGCGGGAGTGACTCTTCTTATGATACTCTGCGGTATGAGCCACACCCTTTTCGGCCTCGGCCAGGCAGACCGCCTCAGCAGAGTGGAAGGCATTGTATTTCTGCTTATTTTTGCAGGGTATCTCTGGTATTGCTTCAAGTCAAATTCCGGTGTGGAAGAAAGTGAGGATGTGAAGCAGAAATCCGTGTCCGTGTCGATTCTTCTGGTATTGGCCGGCCTCGCCGGCCTCATATTCGGCGGCAAGATTTTCGTGAACTCGGCGACGAGCATCGCGCATATGCTGGGCGTGTCGGACAAATTCATCGCGATCACGATTCTCGCGGGCGGCACTTCTCTGCCTGAGCTGGCCACCTCGGTGGTCGCAGCGGTGAAGGGCAAGGGACAGCTCGCGCTTGGTAATATCCTGGGCTCCAACGTGTTCAACATCCTGCTGATTCTGGGCGCCGCGGCTGTCGTATGTCCGCTGTCGTTCGCTTCGATGAACCTCGTGGATATGGGCACGGTGCTTCTGAGCGCCCTGCTCGTGCTCGGCAGCGCCTTCAGTTTCAAGAGGAACTCGATGGACCGCGCGGACGGAGCGATTCTGCTTCTGTGCTACGCCGCCTATATGTTCTGGCTTTTCAAGAATATGTAATAAAACCTTAATACAATGAAATTTGAACCTACCAAGTACCGTCTGATGAACGTCGGGACGGGCCGCATCTTCGAAGACGAAGGCTGGACCCTTGCTGACCCTCAGGCCGCTTCCCCGTCGCTCGTCAGAGCAGTCTATGAAAATAATCAGTTCACCCCTCGCGAGGACCTGAAAGGCCTCTACAGATACGCGGAGTGGCTTCCTATCAAGCGCACGCTGCGCCACTCGCACGCTCCTGTGACCTACAAGAGCAAGGGACTCGCGAAGATCCTCGGGATGGAGAACCTCTATATCACCCTCTCAGGATACTGCCCGAGGCTCGGTGCGAATATGAGCACCTGCTCCTTCAAGGAGACCGAAGCCTTCTCGGTATGTGCCAGAATGCCGAAGAACTGCAAGCGCAGACTCATCGTGCAGTCCGCAGGCAACACCGCCCGCGCCTTCGCCCGTGTCTGCTCGGACAACAACATTCCTGTCGTAATCTGCATTCCGGAGGACAACAAGCACGATATGTGGTTCACCCGCAAGCTGCGCGACTGCGTGAAGATCATCGCCGCCCCGCAGGGATCGGACTACTATGACGCCATCGCATTGGGCGACAAGCTCGCCCAGGACCCTAAATATATGCTCGAGGGCGGAGCGAAGAACATCGCACGCCGCGACGGTATGGGCACGACGCTTCTGAGCGCGGTCGAGTGCATCGGACGCATCCCTGACGCGTATTTCCAGGCAGTGGGCAGCGGCACAGGCGCCATCGCCGTGTACGAGAACAACTTGCGTCTGATCGAAGACGGCCGCTACGGCACCCACAAGATGAAGATTTTCGTGTCGCAGAACAAGCCGTTCACGCTCCTTCACGACTCGTGGAAGGCAGGCAGCAGAGCGCTCGTCGACCTGACTCCGGAGGAGTCCAGGAAGAAGTCCGAGATGATTCTCGCGAAAGTCCTCTCGAACAGAAAACCGCCGTACAGCCTCGCCGGAGGCCTTTACGACGTGCTCAAGGATACGGAGGGCGACTGCTTCGCAGTGTCCAATGATGAAATCGTAGCCTGGATTATCCGCGTGATGAAGGCCGAGGGCTATGACCTGCTGCCTGCAGCAGCGACCGCTGTAGCGGCCGTGGCAAAGGCTCTGGAGCAGGGACAGATTTCCCATTCCGACACGGTTATGCTGAATGTAACCGGCGCCGGTATGCTTCAGGCTATGAGCAAGGGCTACATCGAGGAGGAGCCTCTCCTCGTGCTTGACCCGGCTCTTCCTGCTGAAGAGATTATTGCGAAAGTTGACGCTCTGTTCTGATGATGCTGTTGCAACTTTCCACCTCTCTGCCCGCTCCGGATTCGAATGCGGTCAATATCGCTGATTCCGTAAAAGTTGTGGCGCATCATATCGCTGAGGGTCTGGCAACGGACCCTCAGGGCTTTTTCGAGGAGGTCATAAAGAGCCTTATCCAGTTCGGACTCAAGGTATTGGCCGCTCTGGCCATCTATCTGATAGGCGCCTGGATCATCCGCAGAATCAAGAAGGGACTCGCGCGCTCCTTCGAGAGGCGTAAGACCGAGAAGACTCTTGCGAGCTTCATTTCTTCACTCGTCAGCATCCTGCTGACCATCCTGCTCATCGTTCTGACCGTGGGCGCCCTCGGCGTGAACACGACCTCCATCGCAGCTATGCTCGGTGCGGGCGCGATGGCTGTGGGACTCGCTCTGAGCGGAACGATGGAGAACTTGGCCGGAGGCCTCATAATCTTGATTTTCAAGCCTTTCAAGGCTGGCGATTACATCAGCGTGCAGGGTTACAGCGGCACGGTGACGGACGTGAGCATCGTATCGACGAAGATCACGACGACGGATAACAGGGTTGTCGTCATCCCTAACGGGTCGATTTCGAACGGCACTGTCGATAACTATAATCAGAACGCCATCCGCCGTCTGGACTGGAATCTGGCGATGGAGTACGGTACGCCGGCGGACGAGTGTCTGCAGGCTATCAGGGAAATCGCGTCGAAGGATCCGCGCATTCTGGATTCATCCACTCCGGGGGCAGCTAACCTGTATGTCGCTCTGACTGAGCTGAATGAGAAGAACGTGACCTTTATGCTCCGCGTCTGGATGAAGACGGAGGACTATTGGGACCTGATGTATGATATGAATAAGCAGCTCTATACAGAGCTGCCTGAGAGAGGTTTCCGCTTCGCCTATACGAAGCTTAAAGTGGATTCTTCTAAATGAAGCCGAGGTCTTCCTTCGCCGTCACAGGGTTGGAGTAGATTCTGAGGAATATTTCACGAAGGTCGGATCTGTCGAGAGAGGATTCGACCTTTTCCATTTTGTGCGCCATATAGGCCTGGAAACGTTCGACGTTCTCTTTCTGGTAACGATCTGAATATTTGGTAGTTCCGTTAACCATATCGTAGGCGATGAAGTTCGGCATCCAGAGTTTGTAGCCCTGGATGACTCTCTTGTCGACCGCGTGGCGGATGGCCTGGTAACGGTCGTTCTTAACTTCGGCCAGTTCTGCGGCTTCGATTTCTTCGCGGGTGAGCGGAGTGCCTATGTTAAGGTGGACGTTGCCCTTCTGTTGGCGGATGCCGATTATGATGCTGTGCAGGTCCTCACGCTTGCCTTTGACGTAAGGGTGGTTGCGGGAGATGAGCAGCTCGCGCGCCTTGCGGATGTCGCAGGGCTCATACTCGTAGGAGATGCTGAGCGGGACGATGTTCAGTTCAAGGAAATTCTCGCTGAAGGAGCCTGTTCCGCTCATATCCAGCATCTTGAGCAGGCCCTGCTCGGTGGTGTCGAGGCCGTTTTTGGTGCGTCCCTGGCGCTGTGCGAGCCAGACAGAGGAGCGGCCGGTGGTGATGGATTCGCGGATGTAGTGCGAGAGGATCTGCGAGGAGAGGTAGGTCTCGCGCGCGGAGATGCCTCGGATGACCTTGATCATTCTGTTCGACCTTAAGAGGTACTCCAAGGTCTTGCTGCTCAGCAGGTTGCTGCCGACGCAGATTTCTGTCATCGGGATGCCGTTCTTATTCAGGACATACTGCGTAATCGCCGGGTCGAGGATGATGTCGCGATGGTTAGACAGCAGAAGGAAGCGGCCGTTTTCGGCTTTGAGGTTAGCGATGCCGTCGTAGGAGAAGCAGTGCGTGGTGGAGTTGAGCACCCAGTCGATGGCAGTGCTCATCACGACGGTCTGGAACTCGTCTATGCTGTGCATATTGGAGAGCAGGCCTGCGAGGAAGCCGGCCGGCTCGTTCGGAAACAAGTATTTGGAAATCGCGGAGACTGCCGGGTGCTGTGCGACTTTGCGCAGCGCCTGCACGGCTTCTTCGTCGTTATACGGGATTATATCCTCGAGGTCTTGATTCTGTCCCACGTCAAAAAAGGTTTAGAAAGCGAAGTTAAGCATTATGCT